>JAJECF010000020.1 GCA_022822125.1 Alphaproteobacteria bacterium | reverse complement strand
GAGTTCCGCTATCGAACCCTGAAGACATGGTCGCGCCGGCGCCGCGTTGTCGGCAAGGCGGAGTGGCTCCCGGGACGCGCCAACCCGCGCTTCATCGTCACCTCGCTCGGCCCGGCTGTCATCGACCGGCGCCACCTCTATGAGAATGTCTACTGCGCCAGGGGCGAGATGGAGAACCGCATCAAGGAGTGCCAGCTCGACCTCTTCGCCGACCGCACCTCCGCAACCGCCCTCCCGCCAACAACAAGAAAACATCCCCCGGCAGCAACCGCGCCTCAGGCGCAACCGATACACCTGCCCCCTCAAACCGAAAAACCGACCCGCTACAACAAATGCTCCGACACTCCCTGAAACTCGCCGGAAAAAACTCGCGGTGAGAAATCCGGGCTAGCGGTCGGGTTCAGCCGTCGCCCGGCACCGTTCCGGGAGGCAGGCTCTCGACATGGCGGCAGATCTCGCCGGGGCGGGTGAGCCAGATGCGGTCCCGGTGCCGGGCGATATGCTCGAACACGCGCCGGAGCGTGCGCATGCGGTAGGGCCGGCCGACGACGAAGGGATGCAGCGATATCGGAAAGACCAGCGGCATGGCCGCCGACTGCTCCAGCATCTCGTCGAAGCAGTCGATCAGCATGCTGGCATAGTCTTCGGAAGAGTATCCGAACCAGACCAGCGCGCGGTTGTCATTGGTCTCGATCGGGTAGGGCATGGAGAGGATGCGGCCGCCCGAGCGTGTGCGCATCCAGACCGGCTGGTCGTCATGCGTCCAGTCCATGACATAGCGGTAGCCGGCTTCCTGCAGCAGGTCGAGCGTGACTGCGCTGTTGGAGAGCCAGGGACTCATCCAGCCGGTCGGCGGCGCGCCTTCGTTCTCGGTAATGGCGCGCGTCACCTCCTCGATATGCGCGCGCTCCTCGTCTTCCGGCAACCCGCCCTGTTCGTCGGAGTTGGTGACGCCGTGGCCCAGGAACTCGTCGCCGCGCGCCCTGAGCCGTTCGGGGATGTCGGGACAGTGCTCATAGACGGCGGTGTTGATCTGCGCCTGGCAGGGAATGTCGAGCGCGTCGAACATCTCGAACAGCCGCCAGATGCCGACGCGGTTGCCGTAGTCGCGCCATGAATAGACCGATGCGCTGACTGCCTGGTCCGGCGGCGCGACGCCTGCGCCCTTGCCGCGCCCCCAGGCGAATACCTCGATATTGAGGGCGACATAGACGGCGAGCCGGTTGCCGTCCGGCCAGTCATAGACGGGGCGCGAGACGATGCTCGAATAGTCGTAGCGACCGTGGGTTTCCAGCATGGGGCTACTCCGCCAGGAAGTCTGCGAGCCGGGCATTGTATTCGTCCGGCGTCTCGACATAAGCCGCGTGTCCGGCGCCCTCGAAGCAGGTCATGCGGACATCCGGCAGCAGGGCGGCGATCTCCTCCCCGCGTTCGGGCGGCGCGATGCCGTCCTCCATGCCGCAAAGCACGAGCGCGGGAATGCCGAGCGTTCGCAATATGGCGCGGTTATCCGTCCCGTTCAGCACGGCGACGCCGCCGGCGAATGCCTCGCGCGAGACTTCGCCCGCGATGCCGGCAAGCCGCGCAAGGACCTCCGGCCGGGCCCCCTGAGCGGCCATCACGGCGGCCCGCGCCCGGCCGCGCTCCTCGGGTGTGAGCGTGTCGAACTCGCGCTGCCGCTCCTCGAAGCCGAGAGCGCCGACGAAACCGGCGCGCGTCCCGGACAGGATGAGCTTGACAATGCGGCTAGAGTGACGAGCGGCGACGCGGGGCGCGATGATGCCGCCCATGGAATGGCCGAGCAGGACGGCCGTCCCGATGCCGAGCCGGTCCAGCAGGCCCGCCGCTTCATCGGCCCAGCAGTCGGCCGTCTGTTCCGGCGCCGGGTCGGAGCCGCCGAAGCCGGGCGCGTCCCAGCCGATCACCCGATGGCTGCCGGCAAAGGCGCGGTATTGCTCTTCCCAGGTCTTCGAACTGCCGCCGATGCCGTGCAGCAGCAACAGCGCGGGCCCTTGGCCCGCCTCGCGATAGGCAATCGGGCCGGACCGGCTGAGTTCGGGCAGGGACATCGGAAGGCTCCTCTCATCGACGGCTCGGCATCGTGGCGGTGCGGCTGGCGGCAATCAAGGGCGGCCGGGCCGCGTGGTGAGAATGGCGGCGGCGACGACCATGACGCCGCCGGAGACGATCCAGATGTCGGGCAGGTCGCCCCAGAGCCACCAGCCGAAGCCGACCGCCCAGACCAGGCTGAGATAGCGCAGCGGCGAGACCAGTGAGGCCGGCGCGAGGCGGAAGGACGCAATGATGAGATATTGCGCGATGCCCGCCATGATGCCGGCCGCGCCGAACAGCAGCCAGTCGAACCAGCCGGGCCAGTGCGCCTGCCAGAACAGGCTGAGGCCCCCGCCGACCAGCGTCAGGACCTGGCTGTAGAGGAAGATGGTGGTGGAGGCCTCCATCGGGCCGAGCTTGCGGGTGATGACATCGCGGCCGGCGGAGATGAGGGCCGCCGTGATGGGCACGATTACCGCCCACTGGAACGCGGAAGTGCCCGGGCGCATCATCACCAGCACGCCGACGAAACCGATAATCACGGCCGCCCAGCCGTTCCGGCTGACCCGCTCGCGAAGGAGAATGGCGGACATGATCGTCAGGATGACCGGGCTCACGAAGACGACCGCCATGGCGTCGGCGAGCGGCAGCACGGCCCAGGACATCACGATGACAAGGCTGCAAAGGACCGCCAGCACGCCGCGCAGGAGGGTGAGTTTCGGCGCGCGGGGCACCGCCAGCCGCCAGCCGCCGTCGCGGCGCATCAGCCAAGCGACGACCGCCATACCCGAAATCGTGCGGTAGAACAGGATTTCGCCGGAATGGTAGTCGGCGGTGAGCCATTTAGCGATGGCGTCCTGCGCCGTCAGGATGATGGTGCTGAGCACCATGTAGAGCGCGCCCAGACGCGCATCCCTGTCCACGAGCCGCTTGTTCCCGCCACCGGAGCGCGTAGAGTAACCGTCATGGAAGCATTCGTCTCTACGGAATGGCTGGCGGCGCGCCTGGACGATCCGGCGCTTCGCATCCTCGACGCGACCGTCCATCTGCACCCGCTGCCGGGCGGCAACATGCGGGCCGAAAGCGGGCGCAGCGACTATCTGGAGGGCCACATTCCGGGCGCGGTTTTCGCCGACCTCATCGACGATCTCTCCGATCCGGAGAGCAAATGGCGTTTTACGCTGCCCGATGCGGCGCGCTTCGGCAGGGCGATGGGGGCGCTCGGCGTCTCCAACGACAGCGCCGTGGTGGTCTATAGCGGCGGGTCGCCGAACTGGGCTCCGCGCCTCTGGTGGATGCTCAGGGCCTTCGGCCACGACCGGGCGGCGGTGCTGGACGGCGGCTGGGGCAAGTGGAAGGCCGAAGGGCGACCGACTGCCGCCGGGAATGAAACGGCTGCGCCCGCAGTCTTTGAGGCGGAACGCAGGCCCGGCTATTTCGTCGGGCAGGGTGAGGTCGAGGCGGCGCTCGCTGATCCGGGCGCGGTGGTGCTGAACTCGCTGACGCCCGAGCAGCACGCTGGCGGCGCGCCGCATTACGGGCGTCCGGGCCGGATCGCCGGGACGGTCAACGTCTCGAGCCGCGACCTTGTCGATCCGGCGACCGGCGCGATGCTGCCGATATCGCAGGTCCGGCAGAAGTTTGACGAGGCAGGCGCGCTCGAAGCCGAGCGCGTGGTGACCTATTGCGGCGGCGGCATCGCGGCGAGCCTCGGCGCGATGGCCCTGCATCTGCTGGGGCAGGAGAATGTCGCCGTTTACGACGATTCGCTCCAGGCTTGGGCGCGCGATCCCTCGCTTCCGATGGAGACGGGATGAGCGCCAATCGCCATGAGGCCGGCGTGGCGACGACGGCCGAAGCGGATATGGCGGCCTACGATGCCCTGCCGCCGGGCCTGCGGGCGGCATTGACAAGCGCGCCGGAGAACTATTCCGCAGAGGCGGTGCTGGTTGCGGTTGCGGAGGACGGCCTCGCGGAAGCGGAGGCCCTGGCGCTGCTGGCGGCACGGGACGACGGGCGGTGACAATCCGGCGAAGCATCGGGGCGGTGCTGGCGGCCGCGCTGATTGCCTGGGCCGGGCCGGCTCCGGCGCAGGAAGCGGGAGAACGGTTCCGGGACTGCCCGGAATGCCCGGAAATGGTCGTGCTGCCGAAGGGCAGTTTCATTATGGGCTCGCCCGCATGGGAAGGCGCGCATCGCGAACACGAAACCCCGGCGCGCCGGATCGCCATCGACCGCCGCCTCGCGGTCGGCGTCCATGAGGTGACCTTCGGGGAATGGGACGCCTGCATCGCAGATGGCGGTTGCGGCGGCTACAGCCCGTCTGCGCCCTGGGGCCGGGACCGGCAGCCCGTCGTCCATGTGTCCTGGTTCGATGCGAAGGCTTACGCGGAATGGCTGTCGCGCCGGACGGGCCGGGACTACCGCCTGTTGACGGAGGCGGAGTGGGAATATGCCGCCCGCGCGGGCACGGCAGGCCCGTATCACACCGGCAGCCGGCTGGACCCGGACCGGGCGAATTACGGCGGCAGGGGGGCGGCGCCGGCCGGCTCCTACCCGCCCAATGCCTTCGGCCTGCACGACATGCACGGCAATGTGTGGGAGTGGGTGGAGGATTGCTGGAACCCCGGCCATGCCGGCGCGCCGACGGACGGGAGCGCGCGGCTTTCGGGCGACTGCAATTGGCGCGTGCTGCGCGGCGGCTCCTGGCTGAACGGCCCCGAGTCGCTCCGCTCCGCCGCCCGCTTCAGGACGAGTTCGGAAGAGCGCGCCTATTACATCAACGGCGTCCGCGTCGCGCTCACCCTCGGCCCCTGAGCCGCCGGCGGCATTCCGTTTCGGGGGGCGGCTTTATCCCGGCGGGCCGAGCCGTCGCACCCGGAGTGCCAGAATGGCGGCTTCCGCACCATAGCCGGCCATCCAGGCGGCGAGGCCGATGACGGCGCCGTTGCCGCCGGACATCAGGAGCCCTGCTGCTGCGACGAGCGCCGCGGCGGCCACGCGGGCGACACCCGATACGGCGAGTGCGCCCGTGACCCTGGCGCCTGCCAGAAGGCCGCGAAAGACCGCCGACAGGCCCCAGAAGGCGGCCATGACGAACGCAATCTGCATGGCGGGGGCGCAATAGGCTTCGAGCACGGGTTCGAGCCCCATGGCCTCGGAGAGCACCAGGCGGTCCAGCGGCGTGTGAAACAGGAGCATGGCGACGGCCCCGAAGAACAGCATCTGCTGCCCGGCGAATTTCAGGATCACCCGCCGGTCGTCCGCGCGGCGCACAAGCGTCTGGGCGCTTTGCACAAGGTTGCGCAGCGGGCTCAGCATCAGGCCCGCCAGGCCGTACACGATTGCGAAGGCGGCGAGCGCCAGATCGGGATCGGGAAGGCGGCCGAGAAACACGCTGATGGCGAAGACCATGCCCATCTCGGCGGAGGAGTTCAGCATGAGCGGCCAGGAAAAGCGCCATTGCGCCCTGAAGCTCGGCGGCGTTTCGCCATGCTCGGGCAGGCCGGCATAGATGCGCCGGGCGAAGAAGACGGCGACGACTGTCTCGCACAACATGGCGAAGACCAGCGCTCCGGCGCCGACCGCCGCGCCCTCCAGCACGAGCGGCAGCACGACGAGCGAGCCGGCGAGAGAGCCCAGCCGCGCAACAGTCGCCCAGGTGATGAAGATCGTTTTCTGGCCGATCATCAGCAGGCCGAAGGCGATCGACCGGCAGATCAGGATCGGGGCGCTCAGCGACAGCAGGAAGGTTGCCGTCTTGGCTTCGGCGACCGCAGCGTCGCTGATGCCGAACAATATCCGGAATGCAAGGTCGCCGAGCGGCGTGAAGGCCAGCAATTGCGCCACGGCCCAGGGAATCGCGACGATGACGACCATGAACCGCAGAAGGCGGCCGAGCGCACGGCGGGTGCGCATGTAGGAGAGCGTCAGCAGCGAGCAGACCTCGGTGCCGCTGGCGATGGAATAGTAGAGCGTGAAGGCGCTGTGGAAGGCCGCGAGCACGATGCTGCTGTCGTCCATTCGCGCAAGGAACGCATTAATGACCGACTTCGAGATCATGTTGAGTTCGGTCATGAAAATGAGCGGAATGAAAAACCGGTAGCAGGTTCCTAAAGTAATTCCCCCTGCCGCCGCCCCGCTCATGCGGCCATTAGACAGGCCGCGCGCAAGCTTGCAAACTCCGTTCCGTTCCCTGTCGGCCGGAGGCGGCATTCATGATCGTCGAACGAATAGAGGCGATACCGATAGAAATTCCGCTGTCGCGGGTCTTTGGCGGCAGCACCTATGCGGTGCCGACCCGTTGCACGGTCATCACGCGCCTTGCGGTCAGGGACGGGCCGACGGCCGAAGTCTATAACGGCGACAACCGCTCCGAAGGCCGGGAGGTCGCGCGGCTGGTGGAAGAGGTCCTGGCGCCGTTGCTGGCGGGCAGGGACCTGCGCGACTGGCGCCGGCACTATGACGCGATGTTCGCCCGTGTGCCCGGCGCGGCCATGGCCCCGAAATTGCTGCTGGAGGCGATCGCCTGCGTGGACAGCGCCGTCTGGGACGCGCTGGGGCGATGCTACGGCGTCAGCGTGGCGCGGCTGATGGGCGGCGCCCGCGACTCGCTGCCGATCTTCTCCATCGGCGGCTATTACGAGGAGGGCAAGACGCTGGACGATCTGGGCCGGGAGATGCGCCAGCTCCAGGAATGGGGCATGGCGGGCTGCAAGGTGAAGGTGGGCGGCCTCACGCCGGAGGAGGACGCGGAGCGCGTAACGGCCTGCCGCGAGGGCGCCGGCCCGGATTTCATGCTGGCGGTGGACGCGAACCGGGGCTGGAGCCGGCGCGACGCCGGGCGGTTCGCACGGCTGGTGGAGCCGCTCGACATCGCCTGGTTCGAGGAGCCCTGCCACTGGTTCGACGATGTGTCCGCGATGGCGGCCCTGCGCCAAGCGACCTCGATTCCGGTCAATGCCGGCCAGAGCGAGATCACCGCGCATGGCGCGCGCCGGCTGGTGGAGGCGGGGGCGGTCGATATGGTCAATATCGACGCTTCGGAAGCGGGCGGGCCGACCGGCTGGCTGGATGCGGCCGCGGTCTGCCGGATGCACGATGTGCAGATGACCCACCATGAGGAGCCGCAGATCGCGCTCCACCTGCTGGCCGGCGCGTCCAACGGCTTTGCGGTCGAGTGTTTTGCGGACCCGGAGCGCGACCCGATCTGGCCCGGCATGTGGCTCGATCCGCCGGAGCTTCGCGACGGCCATCTGCATGTGCCGGACCGGCCCGGCTTCGGCATCCGTCTCGACCCCGACAAGGTGGCGGCCTACAGGATCGACCGATGACGGAGGGATATGTCGAGGCTGGCGGCAACCGCTTCTTCTACCGCTGGGAAGGGCCAGCCGGCGCGCCGGTGGCGATGATGGCGCACGCCATGGGCACTAGCCACCGCATCTGGGACCGGCAGGTCCCGGCGCTCGCCGGGCGCTACCGGCTGCTGCTCTATGACTGGCGCGGCCATGGCGCGAGCGACGCGCCGGAAGGACCCTATTCGCTCGACGGTTTCGTCTGCGACGCTGTGGGCGTGATGGACGCGCTCGGGATCGACCGGGTGATCTGGATCGGCATTTCCACCGGCGGCATGATCGGGCAGGGCGTCGCCATCGGCCATCCCGACCGCGTGCGTGCCGCCGTGCTCTGCAACACCATGGCCCGCGCGACGCCCTGGTACCGCCAATGGGTCGTCGAACGCCAGGCGGTCGTCCGGGCTTCGGGCATGGCGCCGGTGTGGGACATGACCCACAAGCTGTGGTTCTCGGATGCCTTCGCCGACGCCGCCGGGCCGGACTATGCGGCCGTCCGCGATGCGTTCACCGCGACCGACATTACCGGCTATCTGGCCGGGACATCGGCCGTTGCGGAGCTCGACTATCTGGACCGGCTGGACCGCATCTCCTGTCCGGTCCTGGTGCTGGGCGCCGGCGACGACCCGGTAACGCCGCCCGGCCGCGCCGAGGAGCTCCGCGACGGCATTGCCGGGGCCGAACTGGCCATGCTGCCGGGGCTCCGGCATTTCTCCAATGTCGAGGCGCCCGCCGCTTTCAACGCGCCGCTTCTGTCTTTCCTCGACCGGGTCACCAGCCAGCGGCGTTGAGCGCGACGCCAAGCGCCGAGCCGAGCGCAGCCACGGCCCCGGCGCGGCCCAGCGCCCGCCATGTGAGCAGCCGCCGGGCGAACCGCGCGGTGAGACGGGTCCATGCGCTGTCCACGGGCGGGTTGACGAATATGACGAAGGCGACGAAGGAGGGCACCGCGCCCAGGACGAAGCCGATCCCGTAGGAGCCTGTCCAGGCGAGCAGTCCGCCATAGATGGCCGGATAGATCATCATGGCGATGGAGGTGAAGGCCAGCACGCCGCCGGTAACGCCGCCGACCTGGCCTTCCGGCGCAAGGCGCGCGGTCTCCGCCAGCAGGATGCCGTGCCAGCTTAGCGCCGTCATGTTGAAGACGACGGCGACGGCCGTGATTTCCCAGAAGGTCCACTCGGCGCCGTAGAGCGCGGTCGCGACCGCCGACAGCCCGGCCACCAGCCCGATCCCCGCCATGATGATGCGCGGCGACACGGCGCCGCCGCCAAGCGCGCCCCAGAGGATCCGCGCCCAGACGGCGGAGAAGGATGCGATGGCGAAGGCGGACCCGGCCTCGGCTTCCGAGTAGTCCAGCCCGTCGATGAGAAAGAGGATGAAGAAGCCGGAGAAAAGCGATTGCAGGCCGCCGAAGGCGAAGGCCGCGAAGGACAGGTCGCGCAGCGGGCGGATGGCGAGCACCGTCTTCAGCGTTGCCGGCAGGTCTCCGAAGGCGATTTTCGTGTCGGGCCGGCGGTCGGCGTCGAAATAGCTCCGCACCGGCTCCAGCGAAACCATCACGGCGAAGACGATCAGGCAGGTGACGAACGCGGCGCCGTAAGGTCCGAGCCGGACCGACATGCCGAACGTGTCCGCATAGAAGGCCAGCCCGAGCAGGAAGGGTATCAGCAGGCCTCCGATAAGGGCGCCGACCGGCACGCCGGTCTGCTTGATCGAGAAGACCAGCGGCGCGAGCCTGAGAGGCGTCACCCGCGCCAGAATATGCGAACTGGCGGGCGTCGAAACGGAGGCCGCGCCCAGCAGAAGCGCGCCGAGGGGGAACAGCCAGAGCTGCGCCGATGCCGTCACCAGCAGGCTCGAGCCCATCAGAAGCAGGGCGAACTGGCTCACCCGCAACGGGCCATAGCGCAGGATGAACCCGCCGCAGCCGACCGCGGCGACGATTGCCGCCACATTCTGGAGAAAGAGGTAGAAGCCGAGCCAGGCCCGCGAGATACCGAAATCCTCGGCGATCTGGTCGGCCAGGATCGGCAGCGCGATCTGGCAGACATAGGAGAAGGCCTGCTGGACCAGCATGGCGACCGTCGCCGCCGCCATGATCGTGCGCGGGCTGAAGCGCGCGAGGTCCATCAGCGTATGCGGATATTGACCGCGGCGCGCATTCCCGGCCAGACGGTCTTCTCCACCGCCGGAATATCGATGAAGACCGGGATCCTGCTCGCGCCGCCGCGGCCGTTCGGCTCGCTTCCGTTGACGGTCGTGCGCCCGACCGCCCTGACGCGCCCCTCCAGCGTCTCGTCCGGCCAGGCGTCGAAATCGATGGCGACCGCCTGCCCGGGCTGGATATGGCGAATGTCGGACTCGTCGATATCGGCCTCGATCCACACGCGGTCGGGATCGTGGATCAGGAATACCGGGTCGCCGTCCTCGACATAGGCGCCCGGATTGACATGCACATCGTCGATGACGGCGCGGACCGGCGCGCGGATATGCATGTCCTCCAGCCGGCGCCTCGCCTGCTCGACCTCGACGGCGGTCCTGTCGATGTCCCGGTCGATGACGGCGAGCCGGGTCTGGAACAGCCGTTCGCGGCCGGCGGTGCCGGCAAGTTCCTCGGCCTCTCTCAGGTTCATGGCGATGCGGGTCTGGATGTCGCGAAGCTTGCTTTCCATCTCCAGCAACTCGTCGCGCGCCTCGTCGATGCGCCGTTGCGGCACGACATCGCGGCCGAGCCGCCTGTTCCGCTTGAGATTGTCCTCCGCGATCTGCTTGCGGCGCTCCAGCGTCGCAAGCTCCAGGCGCAGCAGCCGGACGGTCTCCTCCACGGTGGCGATCTTGTCGGCCAGCTCCGACTTGAAGAGCGCCAGCTCCGCTTCCACCTGGCCGCGCTGCGCCTTCTGCTTTTCGAGTTCGGCCTCGAGCGCGCGGAGATCGAGCGCGGCGACGACATCGTCCATGTCGGCAAGCGGCGCCCCCTGTTCGACGACATCGCCCTTCCGGACCCGGATCGCCGCGATGCGGGCATTGACGCTGGAAGAGAGCAGGGTGAAATCCGCCGCGACCCGGGCGTCGGGCTCATAGACATTGCGCCACCAGTGGATCGCTTCGTTGACGCCCACGGCGATCAGCGCCACCGGCAGGGCCAACAGCAGATAAATGTAAGGCCTGCGGCGTTTCTTGAGGGGGATTTCGGCCATCGGAGACGATTTATTCTATGCTGCGCGGGTATCGCGCCCGTGGAACCCTAGCACGGACGGCGCGCGAAGCGAGGGCGGCGGAGAGGCGACGGGGATGAATGACAGCGACTGGCGGCGCGCGCCCTGGCCGGGCGGAGCGCGGATTGCGCTCTCCCTGGTGGTGAATGTCGAGGAGGGCGCGGAAGCGCGCATCGACGACGGCGACCCCTATCCGGAGCCCGTGGACGAACTCGGCGCCAGCCCGAGGCGGGCGGTCCGCAATTACGGCAATGAAAGCAATTACGCCTATGGCATCAGAGCGGGCGCGCCCAGGGTGATGCGGCTGCTGGAGGAGCGCGGGCTGAAGGCGACCTTCACCGCGGCCGCGATGGCGCTGGAGCGGGCGCCGGATCTCGCGGCAAGTATCGCGGCGGGCGGCCACGAGGTCTGCGCGCACGGTCATCGCTGGGTGCATCAGTTCCGCATGGACGAGACGCAGGAGCGGGCCTTCATAAGGGACGCCGCCGCCTCCATAGAGCGGACGACCGGGGCGCGGCCGAGCGGCTGGCTGTCGCGCTATCTGCTGACCGACAACACGCGGCGGCTGCTGATCGAGGAAGGCTTCGCCTACCATATGGACGACTATTCCGACGACCTGCCGTTCTGGCATGAGGAGCCGGCGGGCCGGATCGCCGTCGTGCCCTACGCGCTCGATACCAACGACATGAAGATGTGGACCGACCCCGCCTATACGCCGGCGCACTGGCTGGATTACGCGCGGGAGAGCTTCGACCGGCTTTACCGAGAGGGCGCGGAGGGCGCGCCGAAGATGATGAGCCTCGGCGTCCATCTTCGCATTATCGGGCGCCCCGGCCGCATCGGTTATCTGGAGCGTTTCCTCGATCATGCGCTGGGGCATGAGGGCGTCTGGGTCGCGCTCCGGCGGGACATAGCGGGCTGCCTGCCGTGAGCGGCCTGTTCAGCCGGCTCGATGTGCCGGCCATGCTCCGTGACTACCCGATGGGCCGGGCCTTTCTCGAGGGGCCGGCGGCGCTGTCCCGCGATGCGCTCCGGGCGCTGCAGGAGCGGCGTTTCGCCCGGGTTATGGCGCGCGCCTGGCAGGTGCCGTTCTACCGGGACCGGTGGGCTGCGGCGGGGCTGGAGCCGGGCGACATCTCCGGCCTCGACGACCTCGCTTCCATACCGTCCTTCTCCAAGGACGACCTGATGGCGAGCGTGGCCGAAGCCCCGCCCTTCGGGAGTTTCGACGGGCGTGACGCTCGTAATTCATTCGCTGTGTTTCACACCACCTCCGGAACGACGGGCCTGCCGCAGCCGCTGTTCTACGGGGCCGAGGACCGCGAAATCCAGAACCTGCTGCTGGCCCGCGCCTATCGCATGATGGGGCTGCGCGACGACGATATCGTCCATTCCGTTTACGGCTTCGGCACGGTCAATGGCGGCCATTATGTTCGCGAGGCGGTGACGCATTTCACCGACGCGCTGTTCGTGCCGGCCGGGACCGGACGTGACATGCCTTCGGAGCAGCAGGTCGAGACCATGGCGCGGCTGGGCGCAACGGTGCTGGTCGGCTTCGCCGATTATGTCCGCCACCTGGCCGAGACTGCGCTGAAGAAGGGGCTGAAGATTCCCCTCCGCCTCGTCCTCGGCCATTTCGGGCGCGGCGATCGGCAGGCGGTTTCCGACGCCTGGGGCGGGGCCGGGGTCTATGACTGGTACGGGGTCGGCGACACCGGCGTCATCGCCGCGGAAAGCCCGAGCCTCAACGGCCTGCATATTTTCGAGGATGCGCATGTCGTGGAGGCGCTCGACCCGGAGACCGGAGAGCCGGTCGAGGACGGATATGCCGGCAATCTCTGCGCGACCGTGCTGTTCAAGACCGGCATCTATCCCATCGTGCGCTTCGACACCAAGGACCTGACGACGCTGTCCGCGCCCGATCCCGCTTCCGGCATCAATTTCCGCCGCATGTCGGGGTTCGAGGGCCGGTCGGACAACATGGTGAAACTGCGCGGCATCAATGTTTACCCGACGGCAATCGGCGCACTTCTCGAAGAGTTCGAGGCGCTGACGGGCGAATATGTCTGCCGGGTGTTCCGGTCCGGCGGCCGCGAGGAGATGGCGGTCATCGCCGAAGCGCGCGAGCTGAGCGGACGGTTGGCGGAGAAGGCGGCCGAACGCCTGAAGCGGGGCCTCGGGGTGCAGGTCGCTGTCGAGCTCGTCGAGCCCGGCGGCACGGCCGCGCTCACGCAGATCAACGAACGGCAAAAGCCCCTGAGACTGATCGACGAGCGGTGACATTCGCTCCGCAGTCGGAGGACGGCGCCGCTCTCGGCATCTATCGCGGCTGGTGGGTGGCGGCGGGCGGTTTCGTCATGGCGTTCTACGCCTGGGGCGTGGGGTTTTACGGCCATGGCTTCTACATGGTGGTGCTCGGCCGCTCGACCGGCTGGCCGGTTTCCGTGCTGTCGAGCGTCGTTGCCGGGTTCTGGCTCGCCAATGTGGGCGCCAGCCTCGTACTGGGGCGGATCACCGACCGGTTCGGCGCGCGCCCGGCCGTTATTTACGGCGCGCTCGCCATGGCGGCAGGCTGCCTTGCGCTGGCGGCATTTCAGGCCGGGCTCCTCGAAGCGCGCTGGCAGCTTTTCGCGATCTTCGCGCTCATGGGCAGCGCCTATCCCGGCCTGGCGGCCATGGCGGTCAGCGCCGCCCTGGTGCCGTGGTTCCGGCGCCGCCTCGGTCTCGCTCTCGGCATCGCGCTCACCGGGGCGAGCGCCGGCGGCGCGGTCATGCCGCCGCTGATGGCGTGGCTCTCCGCCCGATACGGGTTCGGCCCCGCCATGACGGGCATCGGCGCAGCGCTTGTCCTCTCGGTGTTGCCGGTCGCGCTTTTCGCTATTCGCTCCCCCGGGGGCGGGGAAGCCGCGAGGGAGCTGGGCGCGGCCCCCGCCGCCGGCGTGCGGAACAAGCCGCCGCCGGCGCGGTTTTTGCGCGATGTCCGGTTCTGGCTCGTCACGGCGGCCTGCAGCCTGTCGCTCGGCGCGCAGGTCGGCTTCCTGATGCACCAGATACCGCTTCTGCAGGGCGCTCTGGGGCTGTCCGGGGCGGCATTTGCGGTCAGCATTGCCGCATTGAGCGCTGCCGCGGGCCGGTTCGCGCTGGGCGCATTGAGCGGCCGCTTCTCCCTGCCGGTCCTGGCGGCCGGCTGCTACCTGGTCCAGGCGCTCGGATTGCTGCTGCTGCTTGCCGGAGAACCGCCCCTCCTGCTGTTCGCGGCCTCCGCCGTTGCGGGTTTCGTCATAGGCTGCATCGTGATGCTGCCGCCGCTGCTGCTGGTGGACAGCTTCGGGCAGGAGGGCTACGGCACGGCCTATGGAATGACGGCGGCGGCCATGTTCGTCATGGCGAGTCTCGCGACCGCCGCCGGCGGCTGGCTCTTCGATGCGACCGGCGCCTATGTCTGGCCGCTGCTGGTCCTCACCGGGTTGCACGCGCTGGCAAGCCTCCTGGTGCTGTGGCACGGTCGCCGGCAACGAAGCCGCGAGACCGCGCGATGAGCACCGAGTTGTCCCTGTCCGAACTCCGCGAAGGCTACGCTGCCGGCAGGCTCGATCCGGTTTCGGTAACGGAGGCGTATCTCGACCGGATCGAGCAGGAGAACCCCCGGCTCAACGCCTATGTCACCGTCACGGCCCAAAGCGCGCGCGAGGCGGCGGCAGCCTCTGCGGCGCGCTGGCGCGCGGGCCGGCCGGCTTCCGCCATCGACGGCGCGCCCATTGCGGTGAAAGACAATATCGACATGGCCGGCATTGCGACCGCGAACGGCCTGCCGGGCGGCAGGATCGCGGAGATGGACGCGCCTGTCGTCGCGCGGCTCCGGGACGCGGGCGCTGTGCTGCTCGGCAAGACCAATCTGCATGAGGCGGCCTTCGGCACCACCACTTTCAACCCGCATTGGGGCATGACCCACAATCCGCACCGCGAGGGCTGGACGGCGGGCGGCTCCAGCGGCGGCTCGGGCGCGGCGGTGGCGGCCGGGCTGGCGGCTGCTGCGCTCGGCTCCGACACAATGGGCTCCGTGCGCCTGCCGGCAGCCTATTGCGGCTGTTTCGGCCTGAAGCCGACCCGGGGTCTCGTGCCCCTGGAAGGCGTCGCGCCGCTCGCGCCGAGCCTCGACCATGTGGGGCCGCTCGCCGGCACGGCGGAGGATGCTCTGGCGCTGCTGGAGGTCATGGCGGGCCGGCCGGCGGCGCCGGAGGGGAATTGGCATCCGGTGCGGCTGGCGGCGTTCGACCGGGTGGCGCTGGAGCCCGATGTCGCCGACGCCATGCCGGCGCTCGACCTGCCGGCGCTGGAGTGGCCGGGTTACGATGCTTCGGCGGCGCGCAAGGCTGGCCTGCTGGTCATAGAGGCCGAAGCCTTTGCGGCGCTCGGCATGCCGGAGGAGGCGTCGGACGAGCTGCGCGGCTTTCTCGACTACGGCGCGAAGCTGGCGCCGGAGCGGCTGGCGGCGGCGCGCGAGACGCTCCGGCGTATCCGGGAGGATGCCGCGGAGCGCATCGGCGAGGCCGTCATCGTCGCGCCGGTCGCGCCCTGCGGCCCGTTCCCGCGCTCGCGCAAGGCGCCCGCCAACCAGGCCGAACTGCTCGCTTTCGCCAATTTCACCGGCCTGCCCGCGCTCGCCTTCCCCTGTGGGCGGATGGCGAACGGCCTGCCCTTCGCCCTGCAGGCGATAGCGGGGCCGGGCAGGGAAGCGGCGCTCGTCGCGGCGAGCCGGGCGTTCGGGCGCCGGGGTGGAAATTAGGGTTTCCCTTTCGAAGGGAACATATATAGAATATAAACAGTCATCCGCGACCGGGACTTGATCGGCATGGATGGCAGCGTCATCAGCATGGAGATGCTCACGATTCTGCTCGTGGCAATGGGGCTTGCGGGGCTGATCGTTACGAGTCAGTCGAGGCTGGAAGGCCGACTCACGAAGAAAATTCAGGAGTTTAGGCAGGGCGTCGCCGCCCTTTCGAACAAGGTGGATGACCTGAAGGAGCGCATCGTGCGGATGGAGGGGAGGTTCGAGGTCTTCGAAAAGTTTTTGCGCTGGAATGGCGCAGGAGCAGCGCAGAAAGAGGGAGACTGACGGCTGATTTATGCCCAAACAGATTATAGGATATACATCCTTCTCATAAGGAACATGACAAAACATGACAATTTCGGAGGGCCGTTTCATTCAGGCTTGGCGGAGACCGGTCGTCGCTCCCGAAGGCGGTCATGTGGGCATGCGCGCCGGTCCGGGCTAAAGTCCCGCCAGTGCGGCACGGGTGCGGGGGGTCCTGCGTGACGGAACGACTGCCTTTCGACGGCCTCAGGGTCATCGACTTCACGCATGTCATTGCGGGCCCGCTCGCGACCTTCCAGCTTGCGATGCTGGGCGCGGATGTCGTGAAGATCGAGCCGCCGGGCCGGGGCGATCAATTGCGGCGCATGGGCGGCGAGCCGGACCGCGCGAAGGACGGTCTGGGCACGGCCTTCCTCGCCATCAATGCCGGCAAGCGTTCGCTGGCGCTCGATCTGAAGCAGCCGGAGGGGCGCGATACGGCGCTCCGCCTGATCGCCGGGGCCGATGTGGTGGCGGAGAATTTCCGACCCGGCGTGATGGAGCGGCTCGGCCTCGGGGCGGACGCGGTGCGGGCGCTGAATCCCCGCGCGGTCTATTGCTCGCTCTCCGGTTATGGACGCCACCCGGACTGGGCCTGGCGGCCGGCCTACGACCATATCGTGCAGGGCGTGGCGGGCGCGATGTGGACGCAGGGCGGCGAGGGCGACCCGCCCATCAAGATCGGCTTTCCCATGGCCGACACGGCGGCGGGCTACGCCGCGTTCACGGCGATCTGCGTGGCGCTGATCGAGCGGAACGCCACGGGCCGCGGCCGGCATGTGGACGTGTCGATGACCGCGGCGACGCTCGCCATGATGGCTACGCCCGTCCACAGCTTTCTCGGCACCGGACAGTTGCCGGCGCGCATCGGCAACACGGCCTTCTCGGGCTCGCCGGCTTCGGGCACCTACGAGACAGCCGATGCGCCGGTCGTGCTGACCGCAAACACGGAGGCGCAATTCCGCGGCCTCTGCGCCGCGCTCGGGCTGGAAGGACTGGAGGGAGCGTCGGACCCGATCGCCTGGCGGGACCCGGCGGTGGACCTTTCCCATGTGCGGCATGCCATTGCGGCCAGCCTCAGGCGGAAGGACGCAGCCCACTGGGAGCGGGTGCTGAACGGGGCGGGCGTGCCCACGGGCAAGGTGCGCACCGTGCCGGAAGCGCTGGCGGAAGCGTGCATCGCCGAGCGGGGCTTCGTTTCGGCAATACCGGACCCGGCGCGGCCGGGCGAAAGCTTCAGGGCGCATGGAACGCCCTATGCCTTCGACGGCGAGACGCCCGCGCCCTCGGCCCCCGCGCCGCATCTGGGGGAGCATTCGCGCGTCCTGCTCGCGGAGGCGGGTCTTGACGACGAAGAGATCGACGCGCTGTTCGCGAACGGGATTGCGGAGGAGAAACGGGCATGACGCTCAGGAAACCGCTCGACCATCCGAGCGTCTGGCGGCGTGAGGACATGGCCGGACGCGGCGACTGGATACGGGAGTTCTCCGGCGAGGAGCTCGAGGAGATCCGCGCTGCGCTGCCGCGCCGCTTCGGCGCGCCCGGATTCGACAAGGCGGACTTCCCGCTGCCGACGCTGGGCCCGCGCCTTCTGGAGATCGTGGACGAGCTGGAGAACGGGCGCGGCTTCGTCCTGATGCGCGGCCTCGACCGGCTGGGCCTCGACCCGCAAGGGCTCCGCGACGTCTATTGGGGCCTGGCCCAGCATATGGGGCGAACGATCTCGCAGAACTCGACCGGCGCGCTGATCGGCGAGGTGTTCGACCGGGGCCTCAGCTATGACGACAACAATGTGCGCGGCCACACCACCAACGCCGAGATCGGTCCGCATTGCGACACGGCCGATGTCGTCGGGCTGCTCTGCGTGTATCCGGCGGAGGAGGGCGGCGAAAGCCTGATTGCGTCTTCGGGAGCGATCTACAACGAAATCCTCGCGACCCGGCCGCATCTGGTCGATGCGCTGGCGGCGGGCTTCCGCATCGACCTTGCAGGCAAGGGGCCGACGGGAGCGGCGGACGAGGTGACGCGGGCGCGCATTCCGGTGTTTTCCTGGTATGCGGGCCGACTCTCCTGCCGCTTCAACCGCAAGCAGATCGAGGACGGGCAGCGCAAGCTCGGGCGTGGCCTGACGGATGAAGAGCAGGAGGCGGTGGCAACGGTGGAGCGCCTCGCGCTCGATCCGCGCTTCCGCCTCGACATGGACTTCCGGCCGGGCGACATCCAGTGGCTCAACAACCACGCCATCCTGCATGGGCGGGCCGGATACCGGGACGCCAACGACCCGGAGCGCCGCCGGCTGCTGCTCCGGCTCTGGATGAACATCCCGAACGGGCGGCCGCTGGCGCCGGCCTTCGCCGACCGGCTGAACACGGGCCCGCGCGGCGGCGTTTATGCAAGGGAAGCGAGGGCGTAACGGAATGGCGCGCATCAGGACACCGATCTGCGAGCGGCTGGGGATCGAGCATCCGGTGTTCCAGGCCGGCATGGGCTGGGTCGCCCGCGCGGATCTCGCGGCGGCCGTCTCGGAGGCGGGCGGCCTCGGCGTCGTCGGCGCCGGCTCCACGATGGACGGGGAGCAGCTGCGCGCCGAAATCCGCCGGGTGCGGGAGCTTACGGACAAGCCGTTCGGCGTCGATATCCTGTTCGCGACCGTGCGCGCGGAGGGCGAGCGGGTGGCGCGCTATACCGACACGGTGCAGGGCATGGTCGAGACCGTGCTGGAGGAGCGGGTGCCGGTGCTGGTCTCCGGCCTCGGCAGCCCGGCGGCGGTCGTGCCGGCGGCGCAAGAGCGCGGCATTTATGTCATGTCGGTGGTGGGCGCGGTCCGCCATGCCGAGAAGGCGGTCGCGGACGGGGTGGATGCGGTGATCGCATCGGGCATGGACGGCGGCGGCCATGTCGGGCGCATCGGCACGGCGGCGCTGGTGCCGGCCGTGGTGGATGCGGTGGACGTGCCGGTGCTCGCCGGCGGCGGGCTTGCCGACGGACGCGGCCTCGCAGCGGCGCTCGCCTTCGGCGCCCAGGGCGTGTGGATGGGCACGCGCTTCATCGCCACGGCCGAGAGCCGCAGTCACGACAACTACAAACACCGGATCGCCGAGACGGACGTGGCCGGAACGGTGGTGACGCGCGCCCATAGCGGCAAGCCATGCCGGTTGATCGACAACGATTTCACGCGCGGCTGGTCCGGACGCGAGGCGGAGATCGAGCCCTTTCCGCTGCAGGCGATGAAGGTCGGCCACCCGGCGTCCGAACGCGGGCGGATCGAGGGCGATGTCGAGGCGGGCGTGCTGCCGGCCGGGCAGAGCTGCGGCATGATCGGCGATGTCGTCCCGGCGGGCGAAGTGGTGCGGCGCGTCGTCGAGGAGGCGGCGCTCGCCATGGAGAGGATACGGTCTTTCGGAGGGTGAACGAGACCATGCGTATGAAGAACAAGTGCGGGATCGTGACCGCAGGGGGCTCCGGTATGGGGCGCGCAGGAGCGGTCCGGTTTGCGCAGGAAGGGGCGGCGGTCGCTGTCGTCGATATCGACGCTGAGGCCGTCGGCGCCGTCGTGGCCGAGATCGAGGCGGCCGGCGGGCGCGCGGTCGGGATTCCGGCGGACCTCACGCAGGACGAGGACAGCCGGCGCATCGTGCGCGAGGCGGCCAATGCGCTCGGCGGCATCGACTTCGTCTGGAACCATGTCGGCCATCCGGGCCCGGCCTCGGTCGAGGGCATCGAGATGAAGGATTTCGACACGGCCGTGACGCTCAACATGCGCACCGTGCTGGTCACCACCGAGGCTGCGATCCCCGAGATCCGGGCGCGCGGCGGCGGCGCGCTGCTCTACACGGCTTCGACCTCGGGCCTGCAGGGGTCGCAATTCAGCCCGGTCTATTCGGCGGTGAAGCATGGCGTGGTCGGCTTCGTGAAGGCGCTCGGCAAACGGCTGGCGAAGGAGAACATCCGCGTGAACGCGATCTGCCCCGGCCCCATCGACACGCCAATGCTGCGGGTGTTCGTAGCGCGGCCGGACCAGCAATCGACGCACGGTCTCGACAAGGAAGCGCTGATCCAGCGGCATGGCGGCGCGCTGCCCATGGGGCGGCCGGGCCGGCCGGAGGAGATCGCCAATGCGGCGCTCTTCCTCTTGTCAGACGAAGCCTCCTTCGTCACGGCAACCACACTGGCGGTGGACGGCGGCTCGACGGCGTGACGGCCTCGGGCGGAGGCCCTTCGGCCGCTCCGCTCCGGCATCCGGCGGCTCTGGTGCTTGCCGGCTGCCTCGCGCTGGCGGTCGCCATAGGCATCGGGCGCTTTGTCTATACGCCGATCCTGCCGTTCATGACGACGGGGCTCGGGCTCGGAAAGTCCGAGGCCGGGCTGATCGCCTCGGCCAATTTCCTGGGCTACCTGCTGGGCGCGCTGGCGGCGGCGTGGAAACCCGCGCCCGGCGACCGGCGCCTCTGGTTGATGGGCGCGCTCGCGGTAAGCGCGGCGACAACCGGCGCCATGGGGCTGACGGAGAGCCTGGGCGCGTTTCTCGCCCTGCGTTTCGTGAACGGCGCCGTCGCCGCGCTGGTGATGGTGCTGGCCTCCTCGCTGACGATGGACCGGCTCGCCTCCGCCGGGCGGGCGGTGTGGGCGGCGGGCATCTATGCGGGCGTCGGGGTCGGCATTGCGCTTTCCTCGCTGGCGGTTCCGCTCGCCGCGCTCGGCGACGGCGACTCGCAAGGCCCCTGGCTCGTCTGCGGGGCGCTCGCGCTCGCACTGTCGTTGCCTGTCTGGATATTGCTGGGAAGACGGGAGCAGGCGAAACCGGCCGAAGGCGCCGACCCCGCCGCGGCGGGCGCAAGGGCGGCCGGCTTCGCGCGGTTCGCCGTCGCCTACGGGCTGTTCGGCTTCGGCTATGTCATCACCGCCACCTTCATCTCCGACATGGTGCGCGCCGACCCGGCCCTGCAACCCGCGGAAAACCTGGTCTGGTTCTTCGTCGGGCTGGCGGCGGCGCCGTCGGTGGCGTTCTGGGGCTGGGCCGGGCAGCGCTGGGGCAATGAGCGCGCCTTCGCGGCCGCCTGTCTGGTCGAGGCGTTCGGCGTGCTGCTGAGCGTGCTGGGCGGCGGCATCTGGATGGTGCTCATGGCCGCTGCTCTCCTCGGCGGCACCTTCATGGGCCTGACCGCGCTCGGGCTTGTCAATGCCCGGCGCCTCTCCATCGGCGACCCGCGCCGCAACCTGGCGCTGATAACGGCGGCCTTCGGCCTCGGCCAGATGATCGGCCCGGCGCTTGCGGGCCTCCTGCACGACTGGACCGGCAGCTACCTGGAGCCGTCGCTCATGGCCGCCGCCGTGCTCGCCGCCGCCGCCATGCTGGCCGCACGGTGAGTGCGGAAGATCAGGTGAGATATTGTCCGCCGTTTATGTGGACGGTCTGCCCGGTGATGCGCCGTGCTGCGGCCGAGGCGAGGAAGACTGCCAGTTCCGCCACGTCCTCGGGCAGGGTCAGCCCCTTCAGCGGAATGAGGCCGGCGGCTTCGGCGATCTCGTCCTCGGTCATCCCGTAGCGCGGCTGCGCGGTGTCGGCGAGGCCCGGCGCGATGGCGTTGACGCGGATGCTGTGCGGCGCAAGCTCGAGCGCGGTCGCGCGTGTCAGCCCGACAAGGCCGGCTTTCGACGCGACGTAATGCGCCCCGCGCGGCGAGGAGCGGAAGGCCGCGCCCGATGCGATGTTGACGATGGCGCCCTCCCTTCCGGCGGCGGCCATGCGCCGCGCCGCGGCCGAGGAACAGAGGAACGGTCCTTTCAGGTTGACCGACAGCACGCCGTCCCAGTCGCCCTCCGTCATCTCCAGAAAGGCGGTGCGCGGGAAGACAGCGGCATTGTTGACGAGGATATCGACGCCGCCCAACTCGTCGGCGGCCGCCATCAGGCGCTCGACTTCCCCGGCCTCCGCGATGTCGGCCTGCACGGCGACCGCGCGTGCGCCTGCCGCCTGCGCCGAAGCGGTGACGGCCCGGGCGGCCGGCTCGTCATCCAGATAGTTGACGACAACGGAAGCGCCGGCTTCGGCGGCGGCGAGGGCGATGGCGGCGCCGATGCCCTGCTGTGCGCCCGTAACGACGGCGACCCTGCCTGCAAGAACGGTCATTCATCCATGCTCCCGGCCGCTTCGGCCGCCGCCACTATAGCCGCGGCAGGGAACCGGCGGGATATCGGGTTCGATAAGGCGCGTCAGCCGGTCGGATTCGCGCGCTTCTGCATGAACCGGCCGGCGGCGAAGACTCCGGCCAGGATTGCGAGGCCGGCGGCGTCGCTCTCGAGGCCGGGGAAGAGGAAGGCGGCGGCAGCGGCCAGGAGCGGCAGGCGCAGCGGCCACTCGATGCGGCCGACACCGTAAAGCCAGCCCTCGAACCCCGCAGCCATCAGCCAGACGGCAACGATCGCCGTGCCGGTGTCATGCACGATATCGAGGAAGTCGCCCTCCAGGATGAGCGTCGGCGTCAGCACGAACAGGAAGGGCAGGATGAAGTTGATGATGCCCATGCGCATGGCCATGAAGCCGGTGCGCAGCGCGTTGGAGCCGGAGATCGTCGAGGCCGCGACCGCCGCCAGCGCCACGGGCGGGGTGATGTAGGACAGCATGCCCCAATACAGGATGAACAGGTGGCTCGCGATGACATTCAGGCCCGCCTCCTGAAGGGCGGGGCCGAGCACGATCGCGAGGAAGATGTAGCAGGCGCTGACCGTCATCCCCATGCCGAGTACGAAACTGGTGACCGCGCCCATGGCGAGCAGGAACAGCACATCATCGCCGGCGAGCAGCACGAGTTCGCTCGAAAAGGCGGGACCGACGCCCGTGAAGGAAAGCGCGCCGACGATCATGCCGATGCCGACCAGTATGCCGACGATATTGGCGACATTGCGCGCCGCATCGTCGAGCAGGTCCAGGAGCCGGGCGGGACGGAAGGGGATGCGCCCGGGCGCTATGCGGGACATGACCGCCGAGGAAAGCAGCAGCACCAGGGTGGCGTAATAGGGCGCCTGGCTTTCCACGCCGACCCAGATCAGCAGGTAGATGAGCACGGCGAGGCTGAAGAGGAAATGCCAGCCGTCGGCGAGCACGGCGCCGAGTTTCGGTATCTCCGAACGGTCCTGCCCCACAAGGCCGTTGCGGGCCGCAAAATTATCCGCCTGGAGCAACAGCGCCAGATAGAACAGCACGGCGGGCACGAGCGCGGCGATGACGACCGTCGCGTAGGAAATGTTGAGGATCTCGGCCATTATGAAGGCGACCACGCCCATGACCGGCGGCATGAGCGCGCCGCCGGTGGAGGCGCAGGCTTCGACCGAGGCTGCATAGGTCGGCGGATAGCCGGTGCGTCGCATGGTCGGGATGGTGAGCTTGCCGGTCGTCACGACATTGGAAATGACGCTGCCGGAAAGCGAGCCGAAGAAGCCGCTGGACAGCACAGCGACCTTGGCCGGCCCGCCGCGCGTCGTGCCCATGAGCGCGGTGGCAAAGGACATGAAGAACTCGCCGCCGCCGGTGATTGCAAGCGCCGAGCCGAAGACGAGGAAGCCGATCAGGATCGATGAAACGGCGCGCATGGGCACGCCGATAATGCTCTCCGTGCCCATGGCGTGGACCCGCACGACCTCCTCGAACGGGCTTTGCGGGCCCCACATGAAGCCGGGCATCTGTTCGGCGAACAGCGGGTAGAGGAAGAAGAAGCCGCAGATCGCGAACAGGATCCAGCCGCCGATGCGGCGCACCGCCTCCAGCGCCATAAGGCAGACCAGGCCGGCGATGACCGTGGCGCCGGTCGGGGCCAGTATGTCCCACCCCTCCTGGATGATCCGTTCCCCGTTCCAGGCGAGATACAACCCCGAAGCGATTGCGGCGGCGAACAGGACCCAGTCGTAAGGAGGTATCCGGTGGAAGGCGTTTTTGTGCGCCGGGTAGATCACGAAGACCAGCGAAAGGAACAGCGCAACGAGTATGTAGTAATAGGATGTGTCGATCATAAGGTGACCGACGAAGAACTGCAGATTGTAGATCTGATTGATATGCAGAAAAATTCCGACGAACCCGAAGACCAGAATTAGCGGGCGGGCGACTCCCCCCTTGCCGCGAACCGGCAGTCCCGAAGGTTCCGTGGTGTCGGTCATGTCGGTCTTCTCACCGTGTCGGGAGGCTCACAAGAAACTCCCCCGCCCGGCAAAGAGGGCGGGGGAGCGCCGTTACGAAATGCAGACGGTTTACAGATGCTCGTCGCGGTAACGCTGCCACCAGGCGGGCCATTCCGCGGCGACGTCCACTTTTTCGCCTTTCTCTTTCTTTTCGAGACGCATGGCGTCGAAGTCGCCATTGGCCATGTCCCAGACCTCGATGACCTTTTCGAGCCGCGCGAGCCGCTCATCGTGCCAGGCCTGGTCTTCCGCGGTCCAGTAGCCCTTCTCCTTGGCATAGCGGATCGAGCCTTCATGCCAGGGCGCATCGGCCGGCGGGCGGCCCGCCTTGTCGAGAGCCCAGTTGAAGGAGCTCGCCGTGGTGTTCTTGTAGTCGTCAAAGCTCATGTCGAGCGCCTTGACGAGGTTATAGACCTCATCCGCGCTCTGGCGGGCATAGGTGGTAATCATCGGATAGCGATAGCCGACCAGCCATGTCGGGTTTTCGTCCGACAGGCCTGCGCCCCGTGTCTCTTCCACCGGCTTGACGAAGCTGATGATGCTCTTCATCGAGTCCCAGCCGGTTTTGTTTTCGGGCCGGAAAGGCGGCCAGTAGAGGCCGCGCGGGCTCGCCTCGATCTGGCGCATGTTCGCCGAGGTGGTGACGCTGCCGAAGGAGTCGAGCTGGTTGGCGAGCAGTGCGTCTTTCATGGCCCGGTAGCTGCCGAACCAGACCTGCTCCACATCGTCCCTGGTGAGGCCGCCGAAGGCCAGATAGCCGTCATTCTTCACATTGACGGACGGGTTCGCCTTCACGAAGCCGATGCGCTTGCCCTTCAGGTCCGAGAGCTCCTTGACGCCGATATCGCCGGCCGTGGCGAGCCCGACCGTGGCGACGCGGCCGACGACGATCCGCAGGTCCTGCGGCCCCCATTCGCGCACGCCGAAGTCGTAGGTGCCTTCGGCGGCGAAGAAGGCCTCATTGGCGAGGAAGCCGTATGACACCTTGCCGGTCGAGATCGGCAGCAGGCGCCCGATGGAGGTGCCGGCAGGCACGATGCGGACGCGGGTGCCGTAATTCTTCCGGAACGCATTGGCGATGCCTGCGGCTTCGGCATAGCCGGAGGAGCCGAGATCGTAGGCGCTCCAGACCATGGATTTCGGAAGTTTCGGCTCATGGTCGTGGGCCGCCGCAACGCCTGCGAAGGCGAGCGCGGCTGTGCCGGCGACGAGGCCGGTCAGGATACGCGAAGTCATGCTGGGTTCAGTCTCCCGGTTGCGAAAAGGCGGCCTCCGCTGCGGGGGGCGGCCGCCGGGCCGCGTCCGTCGGGGACGCGATAACGGTCAGTTATAACCCGTTTCGGCAAGGTCGAGCAGAGGGTAGCCGCTGAAGACGGAGGGCGGGCAGGTCGGCTCGGCGGGCACAACGAATTCGGGGCCGAGATCGGCCCAGCCGGTGCAACCCATGAGGCCGAGCGCGGTCACCGCCTCGTTCTCCAGCAACTCCAGCATAGCGACGATGCCGGCTTCCCCGTTTGCGGCGAGCGCGGCCGCCGTCAGCCGGCCGACGCCGACCGCGCTGGCGCCGAGGGCCAGCGCCTTCACCACATCCGTGCCGCGCAATATGCCGCCATCCACCCAGACCTCGGCCTTTCCCTCCACCGCGGCCGCCGCTTCCGGCAATATGTCGAGCGCGCCCCGCCCGGCGTCGAGCTGCCGGCCGCCATGGTTGGAGACATAGACGACATCGACGCCATGCTCGACGCAGAGCGCAGCGTCCTCGCCCGTGCCGATGCCCTTGATGACAAGCGGGATGTCATGGCGGTCCTTGAATCGCTTGACATTGTCCCAGTTGAAGGCGCCCTGGAATTCCATATTGCGGTTGTCGATCCGCCAGGGCTTGACGAAGCGCTTGGCGATGTCGCGCTCGCGCCGGCTGTAATGGGCGGTATCGACGGTGATGCAAAACGCCGTGTAGCCGGCGGCGACGGCGCGGCGCGCGATATCGTCCACCCAGTCGTCACCGCCGCGCACATAGAGCTGGAAGACCTTGGGGTTGGGCGCGGCGGCGGCCGTCTCCTCAAGGCCGGGTTCGGAGACCGAACTCTGGATGTTCATGGTGCCGAAGGCATGCGCCGCCCGCGAGGCCGCTGCACCGCCGGCGGGGTCGAAGCTCTGCAGCGAGCCGATGGGCGCGAGCAGCACCGGCAGGCGGAGGTCCTGGCCAAGCACCTTCTTGCGCGCTGAGACAGTTGAGACGTCGCGCAGGACGCGGTGTTTCAGGGCCAGCCGGTCGAGCGCCATGCGGTTCCGCCGCAGCGTCGCCTCGCTTTCGCTGCCGCCCGCCAGATAGTCCCAGTAATTCCGGTTCAGATTGTTGTGCGCGCGGTGGACGATCTCGTGGAGGCAGAGAAACTCGCCCTCGGTCTGGCTAACCATGAATCCTGCTCTTGAAAGGGGGACGGGCGAGCATCCACCATTCGCCCGCATGGTCAAGCCGGCGGCCTTTGCCGCGCCGGCGTGGCTGTCGGCTGGGCGCGGGCTCGGCTATTCTTCGTGCGCCGGACCCGTAACGAGAGGATACCAGAAGCATGAAGATGACCGCCGCCGTGCTGATGCAATGCGGAGCGCCGCTCCCCTTCGCCCACAGCAGGCCCGTGGAGATCATGGAAGTCGAGTTGGAGCCGCCGGGCCCCGGAGAAGTGCTGGTGAAGATCGGCGGAGCCGGACTCTGCCATTCCGACCTCTCGCTGCTGAACGGCGACCGGCCGCGGCCGGTGCCGATGGTGCTGGGCCATGAAGGCTCCGGCATTTGCGTCGAAGCAGGGCCGGGCGTCTATGACATCAAGCCGGACGACCATATCGTCTTCCAGTTCGGCTCCGCCTGCGGGCGCTGCCGGCGCTGTCTGGAAGGGCGTCCGCAAGTCTGCGAGACGGCCGCGCGCACCAAGGGGCAGGGCCAGCTCATGTCCGGCGAACAGCGCCTGAAGCTGAACGGCGAATATATCGCCCACCACACCGGCATTTCCTGCATGGCGGAATATGCGGTGGTGGACCGCGGTACCTGCGTCGTCGTGGACAAGCGCATCGACATAGAGGAAGCCGCGATCTTCGGCTGCGCGGTCATGACGGGCGCAGGCGCGGTCATCAACACGGCGCGGGTGCGCGCCGGCGACAGCGTGGCGATCATCGGCCTTGGCGGCGTCGGGTTGAACGGCCTGCTCGGCGCGAAGCTTGCGGGTGCCGGGCAGATCATCGCCGTCGATCTGGAGGACTCGAAGCTCGGCCTCGCGCGGCAGCTGGGCGCGACCCATACCGTCAATGCCCGCGACGCCGACCATATCGAGCAGATCCACGACCTCTCGAAGGGCGGCGTCGATTTCGCGGTCGAGCTCGCCGGCACCATCAAGGCGATGGAAACGGCGTGGAACAGCATCCGCTACGGCGGCACGGTGGTCACTGCCGGCCTCTCGCCGGCAGCGGCCGATTTCACCTTCAACCAGAGCGAACTCGTCGCCCAGGAGAAATCCATCCTCGGCTCCTATATGGGAAGCTGCGTGCCGGTGCGGGACATTCCGCGCTTCATCGACCTCTACATGCAGGGCCGGATGCCGGTGGACCGGCTGATCGACCGCAAGATCGGCTTCGGGGAGATCAATGCCGGCTTCGACAAGCTTCAGGACGTCGCCACAGTGCGGCAGATCCTCGCTCCGCACAGCGCATGATCGCAGGCTGGCAGGTCGCCTGGGCCGCAGCCCGGCACGGCGACCGCGAGGCATTCGTCTTCGACGACCGGCGCGTTACCTTCCGCGAGGCGAATGCGCGGGCCAATCGGCTGGCCAATGCCTTGCGGGCTGCAGGCGTCGCCCCCGGGGAGCGGGTCGGCGTGCTGCTGCAAAACTCCATCGAGGCGGTCGACGCCAATTTCGGCCTGCTCAAGGGCGGCTTCGCCAGCGTGCCGCTGAACGACCGCCACACGCCCGCCGAACATGCCGACATATTGAATGACGGCGAGGTGTCCGCGGTACTCGCCGGGCCGGGCTTCGAGGGCGCGGTGGCGGAGGCGGCCGCCGCAGCGCCCTCGGTGCGGCTGGTCGCAGGCGTCGGCTGGGGGGATGCGGATTACGGCCGGTTTACGGACGCCGCCTCTGCCGATGAGCCGAATACGGAGGTCGAGCCCGCGGCGCTCATGCGCCTCACCTATACCTCGGGCTCGACCGGCAAGCCGAAAGGCGTGGTCGGCACCTTCCGGCGTTTCCAGGCCCGGCTCGACAATTTCTTCGCCTCGCTCGAATATGCGCTCGGCCCGGACCACAGCATGCTGCATGTGGGTCCGCTCTCCCATGTCGCCGGCAACTATCTTCTGCCCTGCTTCATGCGCGGTGCGCGCGGGATTGTGCTGCCGCGTTTCGACCCGGAAGCCGTGCTCGACGCCATTGAGCGTCACCGCATCGACCATGCGCTGCTGGTGCCGACCATGATCGTCCGGCTCGTGGACGCCATCGAGCCCGGCCGCCATGACTTTTCCAGCCTCACGCGGATCAATTACGGCACCGCGCCGATCCCGGTGGAGACTTTGCGCCGGGGCATCCGCCTGCTGGGGCCCGTGTTCCGCCAGCATTACGGCATGTCGGAGGCCAACAGCCCGCTGACCCTGCTCTATTCCGACGAGCACCTTCCGGACGGCAGCCCGGAGGAGGCCGCCCGTCTTGCCTCTTGCGGCCGGCCGGTCGCCGGCGTGGATATCCGCGTCTTCGGGCCGGACAGGCGCGCCCTGCCGCCGGGGGAGACCGGCGAGATCGTCATCCGATCGGACGGAGCGGCGGAGGTGGAATACTGGCGCCGGCCGGACCTCACCGCCGAGGCGGTACGCGGCGGCTGGTTCCATACCGGCGATCTCGGGCGGTTCGACGAGGCGGGCTACCTGTTCATCGTCGGCCGCATCAAGGACATGATTATCACCGGCGGCTTCAATGTTTACGCCCGCGAGGTGGAGGATGCGCTCTACCGCCATCCGGCGGTGCTGGAAGCGGCCGTGTGCGGCGTACAGGACCCGGAATGGGGCGAGGTCGTGGCGGCGATGATCGCGCCCAGAACCGGATTGGAGATCGACGAAGCGTCCGTCCGGGCGCATTGCGGCGCTGCGCTTGCCGGCTACAAGCGCCCGCGTGTGCTGCTCTTCCGCGACGCGCTGCCCAAAACGGGAAGCGGCAAGATCGCCAAGCAGGCCATCCGCCCGATCCTGCAGGCGGCCCACGGCGCTGCTGCGGGGGAAGGGGAGACCACCGGCGTCATGGCGCATTATTGACTGCGTCATTTTGACGCTATTTAATGAAACTGCCGTAAATCCGGTGCATGGGAAGGCGCCCGTGCAGCCGGAGCGGAAGGAGGGACGGATGAAAACCGTATTGGTGCCGATGAACGAGGCCGGCGGGCTCGACTCGATGCTGGCCTGCGCGCGGGTCGTGGCGGGGCGCTTCGGCTCCCATGTGGAGGGCTTCTACCAGCGCCGCTCGCTGCCCGACATCATGGCCGCCGGCGCGGCGGACGCAGCATCGCCGGCTTTGCTGGACGACCTGGAGCGGCGCGACAACGAAGCATCGGCTCGCGCCCGCAACCGGTTCGAAACGGCGCTGGATGGTCATTCGAACATATGGCGGGAGGAAGTCGCGCGCCATCTCGATGTTTCCGAGCGCGCCCGCGCCTTCGACCTCACCGTGGTCGGCCGGCCGACCGGCGCCGGCGATTCGCCCTCGATGAGCACGCTGGAAGCGGTGCTGTTCGAAAGCGGGCGCCCGATGCTGGTCGCGCCGCCGCAGGAGCTCGACGATTTCGGCGCGAATATCGCGATCCTATGGAACGGCAGCACGGAGACCGCGCGCACCATTGCCATGGGCATGGAACTGCTCAGGCAGGCGGAGCGCGTGCTGGTGGTCACGGTCGAAGGCGCATTCGTTCCGGGGCCGAGCGCTGCCGACATCGCGGAAGGCCTCGCGCGGCACGGCCTGCCGGTCGAAGCCACGATGCGGGAGCGCGGGCGGCGCACCGCAGGCGAGGCGATGTTGGCGGAGGCTGCCGCCTTCGGGGCCGATCTCGTCTTCAAGGGCGGCTACACCAGCAGCCGGCTGCGCCAGATGATCCTCGGCGGTCCCACCAGCCATATCCTCGCCGAAAGCGCGCTGCCCGTGTTCATGGCGCACTGAGCGGTTCGCGGCGGGACAGGGCCCGCGGAAATACGAATTTCTGTCCCGGAAAATCCCTAACTTCCTGATTCATCGCCATTAATTTTTTGTTGACACCTTGCGGCGGAAGGTCGCAGACTTGTCCTGCAAAGACGGGAATGCGAAGGGCGTTGCCGGTCAGGATCGAGGAGGATGAACGCTATGACGCCGCCGGTCCAGGACCGGCCCCTATAGGGGCCATCCGACAAGATATGCAGACTGGCCCGACCGCATTGCGGCGGGCGACAGGTTTCCGAAGAGACCCGTCGAAACACCATCGATAAAGCCCCGCCGTGCAACCCGAAGTTCCGGCGGGGCCACTTAATTCCGATCCGGAGAACGAGACATGTTCGTTGCGCAGATTCTCGCCGACAAGGGCCATGAGGTGGTGACGGCGGAGCCCGAATGGTCGGTGGCGCGCATCGCCGCGATGCTGTCCGGGCAGCGGATCGGCGCCATGCCGGTTTCCTCGCCCGGAGGCGCGCTCCTCGGAATCGTGTCCGAACGCGATGTCGTGGCCGCTCTCGCCTTGCACGGGCGCGACGTGCTGGACCGTCCGGTCGGGGAGATCATGACGCGCCGGGTCATCACCTGCGCGCGCTCGGACCATATAGACGACCTGATGGCGCGCATGACCGAGGGCCGTATGCGCCACCTCCCCGTGCTGGAAGACGAGGAGCTGATCGGCATCGTATCCATCGGCGATGTGGTGAAGGCCCGCATGAGCGAGATCGAGGCCGAGGCGCAGGCGCTCAAGGACTATATCGCCACCGGATAGCGCAGACTTCGCGGCGGCCGGACAAGCTGTACGTTCCGATAATCCAGGGAATTCCCGACATGGCGACGAGGACGTTCGGGGCGCGGAAGCTGCCCGATGACGGGCCCCGCAACGGCTGGTTCGAAAGTCTGCCTGCGCTGCCGCCCGCGCGCCGGGTCGAGGGCCGGATCAGGGTCGATTTCGCCGTTGTCGGCGCGGGCATATGCGGCTGCTCCACCGCCCGGCGTCTCGGCGAACTCCGCCCCGGCGACAGCGTGGCGCTGGTGGAGGCGGGCCGGGTCGGCTACGGCACCTCCGGGCGCAATGCGGGCTTCATGCTGGACCATCACAGCCATGGCGGCATGAAGCACATGGAGGCGGCGCGGAAGAACGACCGGCTGTTCGCTGCCGGCACGGACTGGCTTCGCAAGCTTGTGCGGGACCACCAGATCCAGTGCCAGTGGAGCGACTGGGGGCGCATTTATGTCGCCGCCGGCGCGGGCGCCGAGGCGGAGCTTGCGGGCGTCTCGGACGGCTTCGATTCGCTTGGCGTTCCGTGGCGGGGCCTCGACCGGGACGGCATCGAAGCCGTCACCGGCTCGCGTTTCTACCGGCGCGGCGTGCGGGTGGACGGCTCCGCCCTCGTCCAGCCGGCGGCCATGATGCGGGGCCTTGCCGCGACCCTGCCGGCCAATGTCGCGCTTTACGAGGAAAGCCCCGTGCTGGAGATGGGGGCGCAGGGCGGCTTCCGGCTGGTCTGCCCGGAAGGCGTGGTCGAGGCCCGCCAGGTCGTGCTCTGCACCCATTTCTTCACCGAGGAGATGGGCCTGCTGAAGCATCGCGCCGTGCCGCTGGCCAGCTTCGCCAGCCTGACCGAGCCGCTCACCGACGCCCAGGCGGCGATGCTCGGCGGGGAAGGGGAATTCGGCCTCCTGCCGGCCCATCCAAATGGCAGCACGGTCCGGCTCACCCGAGACCGCCGCATCCTCATGCGCAATACGCTCTGGTATGCGCGCGAGAAGCGCTTTCCACCGGCGCTGATGGAGCGCGTGGCCGATATCCACCGCCGCAGCATCGAGGCGCGCTGGCCGGCGCTCGGCGATATCGCCTTCGCCGGCACCTGGGGCGGCATACTCGGCTTCACGCGCAATGAGGGCGCGATCTTCGGGGCGGTCCGCGACGGGCTCTGGGCGCTCATGTCCTGCGACGCCGCACCCATGACCAAGGGGGCGATCGGCGGCAAGCTGCTCGCCGAGCATATCTGTGGGGAGGACAGCGAATTGCTGCAGGTCATGCTGTCACTCCCGCGCGCCGCCCTGCTGCCGCCCGACCCGGTCCTGCGCTTTGTGGTGAACCGCCGGATCGGCCGCTTTGCCGCCGCGGGCGCCGCCGAGCGTTAGCCCGGAGCGCGCTTACTCGAAGGCCTGGTCCCAGCTTTCCGGAAGAAGCCGGTAGCCGCCGTTCTCGCGCACCAGATGCGAGAAACCGGGGAAGTGGAGATGCATGCCGGCGATCAGCAGCCGGTCGCTGGCGGCCATGTCGAACAGCCGCTTGCGGGATGCCGCCGCGCGCTCCGGGTCGGTGTCGAAGGCTATGGTCACCTCGGGATGCGCTACCTGGATGTCGGGGACATGCACCGTGTCGCCCCAAATCAGCAGGCTGCGGTCTCCCGACGCGATCAGATAGGCCGTGTGGCCGGGGGTATGGCCGTGGGCGGCGAGCGCGGTGACGCCGGGGAAGACCTCGCCGGACCCGAAGAGCCGCATGGCGCTCCTGTAAGGCGCGATCTGCTCCCGGCCGGCCTGGAAATAGAGCAGCTTCTCGCGCTCGGTCGCGCGGCTCATCGCGGCGTCGTCGGCCCAGTGGCCCGGCTCGTTCTCATGCATGACAAGCTCGGCATTCGGGAAAAGGCGCGCGCCCGTCTCCCGGTCCGACAGGCCGGCGGAATGGTCCGGGTGCATGTGGGTCAGCAGAATGGTGTCGATCTCGGAGGGCTCGATTCCCGCCGCCCTGAGATTGCCGCCGAGCCATCCGGCGGTGGGGCCGAGATAGGTGCCGGAGCCGGTGTCTATCAGCGCTGTGCGCCCGCCCGCATGGATGACGAAGGTATTCACCGAGGTGCGCCGCGCCGGCTGGAACACCGCCGCCATCTCGGCCTCGCCGACGGCGGGGTCGATCCCCTGCAGGACGGTAAGGTCGCCGTCGAGATAGCCGTCGCTCAAGGCGGTGACGGTGATGTCGCCGATGCGGCGGCGATAGACGCCGGGAATCTGCGCGGTCGGTGCGGGCATGGAGCAGGCCCTTTCTCGCTGCGGACGGTCGGATACAATCATACCGGATGCGAGCATGAAGAGGGGATACCGGATGGCAACGCAAACACCGCCCGACCGCGATGCGGTTCGCGGCTTTGCTCCGAAGCTGATCGAGATGACCGAGACCGTCGTCTATGGCGATGTGTGGGAGCGCGAGGCGCTCTCCAAGCGCGACCGCAGCCTGATTACTGTCGCGACCTTGGTGGCGCTCGGCCGCGAACGGCAGTTGAAGGGCCATGTAGGCAGGGCGCTCGACAATGGCGTGACGGCGGAGGAACTCTCCGAACTCATCACCCATCTGGCGCTCTACGCCGGCTGGCCGGCGGCGATGACGGCGGCGCTGGTGGCGAAGGATGTCGTTGCTGAGCGCGGGTCGGAATGACGGCGGCCGAGGGCCCGCATGTCTGGCGGGCCGCCGACCTCGCGGCCGACCGGTCCTGGGTCTTCGATCTGGCCCCGGCTGAAATTGCGGCGCTGGAGGCCGGCCGCTTCGACCTGCCCCGCCTGGACGATGTGAGGACCGGGCTGGAGCGCGGGCGCGGGCTCGCGCTGGTCCGGGGTCTGCCGGTCGCGCGTTACGGCGAAGAGACGGCGGCGGCGATCTTCACCGGCCTCGGCGAGATACTCGGGACCGCCGTGTCGCAAAGCTACAGGGGCGACCGGCTCGGCCATGTCCGCGATATCGGCGAAGCCGGGCGCTATTACACGGTCGGCGGCGCGCTCGAAATGCACATGGACCCGGTCGATGTCGTCGGGCTGCTCTGCCTGAAGAAGGCGGTCAGCGGCGGGGAAAGCCGCATCGCGAGCTCGGCCGCGGTGCATAACGCGGTGCTGGCCGCGCGGCCGGACCTTGTCCCGGTTCTGCGCCGGGGCTTCCACTACACCAGCCGGCAGGAGGACAAGGCCGCCGGCGCGCCGCCGGTCACGCCGCACCGGGTGCCGGTGTTCGGCGAGATCGACGGCCGCTTCGCCGCCTTCCTGCTGCCGATCGCCATCCGCAATGCCGAGACGGCCGGGGCGCCGCTTTCCCCGGTGGAGCGCGAGGCGCTGGAGACGGTCGGCCGGACGGCCGCGCAGCCCGATCTCGCCTGTGAGATGGACCTGGAGCCGGGGGACATGCAGTTCCTCAACAACCGCCTGATCCTCCACGGCCGCGCCGACTACCGGGATTCGCCGGACCCGGCGCGCAAACGCCACATGCTGCGCCTCTGGCTGATGATGCCGGGCTGGCCGCCGCGCCCGGAAACCATGACCATGCACGCCCGGCACGACCGCGCCGGCGGCGGCATCGCGCCGAAGACATCTGTTGCAACCGGAGACCGTCCATGACCGAGCGCCGTATCGCGCCGCTTTCCGTCGAGGAGGCCGTCGCGCGCGGCGGCGAGGTGCGCATCCATCCCGATCTCGCGCGCCTCGAAGTGATGCGCGCGCTGCTGCACCATCCGCCGCTCGCCAAGGCGATCCAGACCCTGCTCATTATGCTGCTCTACAAGGGCCGCATTCTGGACGAGCGCCTGCGCGAACTCGTCATCATGCGCATCGCCTGGCGCACGGCCTCCCTCTATGAGTGGACGCAGCATTGGCGGGTCGCGCGCGATCTCGGCATGGAGGAAGCAGACATTCTGGGCGTGCGGGACTGGCGCGGTGTCGCCGGCTACGGCCGGCCGGAGCGCGCCGTGCTCGCAGCCGTGGACGAGACGCTCGACGCCGGCGCGGTATCGCCTGCAACGATGGCGGAATGTCTCGAAGTCCTGGGCGGCCCGGCTGAGGGGATCGAGCTTCTGGCCGCCATCGGCAATTGGCGGATGTTCTCGCAATTGCTGCGAACCCTGCACATTCCGCTGGAGGACGGCGTGGCCGCCTGGCCGCCCGACGGCGAGACTCCGCCGGAGCCGAAGATCGGCGTTTCGGGCGGTCTGGCGGGCCGCGAAGGGGTGGACGGCCCGCCTGTCCTGCCGCTGCTTGCGCCCGACGAGGCCGCCACGCGCGGCAGGGACCTCGGCCTCGACGACGGGCAGGCGCGGCGCGCGCCCTACCGGCTGCTGCTACAGCATCCGCCGCTTGCGAGAGCGCTGAACGGCCTGCTCTCGCGCCTTCTCTATAACGGCGCACTGGATGCCCGTGTGCGCGAGCTGGTCATCATGCGGATCGCCTGGCGGACCGGCTCGGCGGTGGAATGGGCGCGCCATGTGCCGTTCTGCAGGCGGGTCGGCGTTTCCGATGCGGACCTGCTCGCAGTCAGGGGGGCGCTGGAGGACGCGGATTTCAGCGCCGCCGAACGCGCAGCGCTCATGGCGACCGACGACACGCTGGAGACGGGCGCGGTCGGCGACGAGGCTTGGGCGGCTTGCGAAGCGGCGTTCGAGACCGTGCCGGAGCTACTGGAGCTGGTGGCCGCAATTTCCCAGTGGCGCATGTACTCGCAAATCCTGCGCAGCAGCGGCGCGCCGCATGAGGAAGGCGACACGGTCTGGGCGCCCGACGGCCGGTTCCCGGCAGGCTGAGGCGGGAGGCACGCGCATGCACCCGTCGCCGTTGTTCCGGCAGGCTTCGCGGGAGGCCAACCTGGCCTTTGCGAGAGAGCGCGGCTTCGGCGTTCTCGCCGTCGGTGCGGACGATGCCGGCGGGCCGCTCTTGAGCCATATCCCGTTCCTGCTGACGGAGGACGGCGGCGCGGTCCACGCCCATCTCGCGCGGCCCAACCCGATCCTGCGGTGCCTGGAGAACGGGGAGCGGCCGGCCGTGTTGGCGGTCGGCGGGCCGGACGGCTATATCTCGCCGGACTGGTACGAGGCCGGCCCCGGCCTGGTGCCGACCTGGAACTATGTGGCGGTGCATCTGCGCGGTGTGCTGAGGCTCCGACCGGAAGAAACCTTGCGCGCCCACCTGGATGAACTGGCGGCGCAATTCGAGGAATGGCTGTTGCCCAAGCCGCCCTGGCGGACTTCCAAAGTGCCGGAACGGCAATTGGAGGCGCTGATGCGGGCGATCCTGCCGGTGGAGCTTGAGGTGGAAAGTGTGGACGGCACCTGGAAACTCAACCAGAACAGGCCCGCCGAGGCCCGGCTCAATGCGGCCCGCCATATGGAAAGCGGCGGGCCGGGCGTGGAAACGGACCTACTCGCCCGGCTGATGCGCAACCCGCCGGGGACGGATTGACCGATGCTGCGCTTCGACAGCTACAACGTGTTGGTGACGGGCGGGTCCAGCGGTATCGGCAACGCCATCGCGACGGCGTTCCGCGACGCCGGCGCGGCGGTGGCGGCGACAGGCACGAAGCCGCGCGAGGCCTATGACAGCGACCTTGACGGGATCGACTTCCACACCGTCGACGTCGGCGACGAGGAGCAGCGGCGCGCGCTCGCCGCCCGTTTCGACCGGCTGGACGTGCTGGTCAACAATGCCGGCATGGTCGCCTACCGGCGGGCGGAATACGAGCCGGAGACCTTCCGCCGGGTGCTGGAGGTCAATCTCGGCGCGGGCCTGCATCTGGCGGCGCTGCTGCGCGACAGGCTCGCCGTGCGCCCCGGCTCGGTTATCAACCTCTCCTCGATGACGGCTTTCTTCGGCAGCCAGGGCAACCCGGCCTATGGCGCCAGCAAGGCGGGCGTCGTGCAGATGACGAAAACGCTGGCCGTAGCCTGGGGCGGCGACGGCATTCGCGTAAACGCCGTCGCCCCCGGCTATGTCCACACGCAGATGACCGACCGCTTCAAGCGCAACGAGGAGGCCGACCGCGGCATTGTCACGCGCACGCCGCTCGGCCGCTGGGGTCTGCCGGAGGACATGGCGAAGGTGGCGCTGTTCCTTGCTTCCGACCTTGCCGGCTTCGTCACCGGCCAGACGATCTCCGTGGACGGCGGTTTCGGCTGCGCCATCGGGTGAAGCGGGCGGCGGCTAGCGATAGGGGCGATCGCCCTTGACGGTCACGCGCACCCCGCTTCTCGTCTCGGGATAGTAGTCCCAGGTCGCATGGTGCTGCGTGCAGCGGTTGTCCCACATGGCGATCGAATTTTTCTGCCACCGGAACCGGCACTGGAATTGCGGCTTGGCGTTGTGCGCATAGAGGAACTGGAGCAGCGCGTCGCTCTCCGCCTGCGTCATGCCCACGATGTTCTGTGTGAAGGGCTGGTTCACATAGATGAGCTTGCGCCCGGTTTCGGGGTGAGTGCGAATCACCGGATGTATCGCATGCGGGTGCTCCTCCCGGCGCAAGCCGCCGCCGATCTGCTCGTAACGGTTGACATGCACCTCCGCGGTGTGCAGCGCCTCCAGCGGTTCGAGGACGCTCTTCATGGTGTCGGAGAGCGCGTCATAGGCGGCGTACATGTTGGCGAACAGCGTGTCGCCGCCAACCGACGGCACCGTGCTCAGGTGCAGGATGCTCGCCATCGGCGGCTCTTCGTCGGCGCTCACATCGGAGTGCCAGGCGGTGCCCTCGGCGAAGGGCGAGGTCGCGTCGGCGTGGATCTTCATGAGCTCCGGCCGGCCGTCCACGCATGGCGCGGAGGGGTGGATGTGGAGCTCGCCGAAGCGGCTGCCGAACGCCACATGCTGTTCGTGGGTGATGTCCTGATCGCGAAAGAAGAGCACCAGGTGTTCGAGCAGCCCTCCGTGCAGCGTGCGGAACGCCTCGTCGTCGAGCGGCTCGCGCAGGTCCACGCCATGCACTTCCGCGCCGATATGGCGGGTGAGCGGCTGGAACTCGATCATGTCGTTTCGCATTTTTTCCTTCCCCTTGTGTGCAGGCGCTTCGTTGCCGGCAATCATGCGCAAGCTCGCATGGAAGCGTCAATGAATCGGTTCGCCTTCTGCGCCGCGGATCGCCCGCCAGACGCGCTCTGGCGTCAGCGGCATTTCGATATGGCGGACGCCGAACTCCCGGAGCGCGTGGCAGACCGCGTTAACGAGAACGCCGAGCGCGGGCGTGGTACCGCCTTCGCCGCCGGGGCGGATGCCGAAAGGATGCGAGCTTGCGGGCACCTCGCTTATCAGCGTGCGGACCGGCGGCGTCGCGTCGGCGCGCGGCATGGCGTAGTCCATGAAGGAGCCGGTGAGAAGCTGGCCGTCCTCCGGCGTGTAGCGCACCTCTTCCATCAGCGCCTGGCCCAGGCCCTGCGCCACCGCGCCCTGCGCCTGCCCGTGCAGGATCAGCGGATTGACCGCGAGGCCTACATCGTCAAGCGCCGTCCAGGCGGCGACGCGAACCTGTCCCGTGCCCGGATCGACCTCCACCTCGCAGACATGCGCGCCGTAGGGATAGCCGCCCGACCGGTCGGTGATGTCGCCGATGCCTTCGAGCGGCCCGTCGGCAAGAGCCGCGGCCTCCGCCATGTCGAGGCTGGCGCCGCCTCCGGCACGGAACGCGCCCTCGCGCCAGTCGATGTCGTCGGGCGCGGCCTGCAGCGCATGGGCGGCTACGGCCTTGCCCCGCTCCAGCAGCGCCGTCGCCGCCTTGTCGATGGCGATGCTGGCGAGCCGCATGGAGCGGCCCGAATGCGAGCCGCCGCCGACCGACACGCGGTCGGTGTCGTTGGCGACATAGCGGATCCGCTCGAAGGGCACGCCGAGCCAGTCGGCGGCCAGTTGCGCGAAGCTGGTCTCATGGCCCTGGCCGCTGCTCATCGTGCCGACGACCAGCTCTATTGCGCCATCGGGGAGCGCCCGGAGTTCTGCCCGCTCGCGGGGAATGCCGCTCGTCACCTCGATATAGTTGGCGACCGCCATGCCCCGGAAGAGGCCGCGCCGCCGGGACTCCCGGCGCCGTGACTCGAAACCGGCCCAGTCAGCCGCCTCCAGCGCCTCGTCCATCGCGGCGGCGTAATGGCCGCTGTCATAGGTGACCCCGACGGCGTTGACGAACGGCATGGCGTCCGGCGCGATCAGGTTGCGCCGGCGCAATTCGACCCGGTCGAAGCCGTGCTTTTCGGCCGCCAGGTCGATCAGCCGTTCGACCATGTAGATGGCCTCGGGCCGGCCGGCGCTGCGATAGACGGCGGTCGGCGCCGTGTTGGTCAGCGCCGCATGGCCCCGGAAGTGGACGGCGGGAATGCGGTAGGTCCCCTGCATCATCGAGAGGCCCTTGCGCAGCGGCCAGAAATAGACCGTATAGGCGCCGAGATTGAGCGTGTTCACGCCCCGGAGCGCGAGGAAATTGCCGTCCTCGTCCAACGCCAGCGCCGCCTCGGAATGCAGGTCGCGCGCCTGATAGTCGGAAAGGAAGCATTCGCGCCGGTCGGCCGTCCATTTGACCGGCCGCCCGATGCGCCGCGCCGCCCAGGGCATGAGCGCGAATTCCGGCGAAAAGGCGTTCCTGGTGCCGAAATTGCCGCCCATGTCGCCGAACACGACCCGGCAGGTCTCTACCGGCACGCCGAGCGTGACGGCCAGCCGCTCGCGTGTCTGCACGGCGCCGCGCCCTGACGCCGCGCGCAGCGTGTAGCGGTTCGCTCGGGCGTTGTATTCGCCGATGACGCTCCGCGGTTCCATGGGAACGCCGTTGACGCGGTGGATATGGCTTTCGAGCGTCACGACATGGGCGGCGTCCGCAAAGGCTGCCTCCGCCGCCTCCCGGTCCCCGACTTCGCAGGTAAGCGCCAGATTGCCCGGACAGTCAGGCGAGAGCTGCGGCGCGTCTTCGGCCATGGCGGCCCGCGCATCGGTCACAGCCGGCAGCGGTTCGTAATCCACGCTCACCAGTTCCGCGGCATCGGCTGCAAGCGCCGCCGTCTCGGCCACCGCCAGCGCCACTCCCTCGCCGCAATAGCGCACGATATCGACCGGGAGTGGCAGGTTCGGGGTGAGTTTCACCTCGAACCCCTCGGGCAGGCGGAGTTCGGCGTCGGGCGGGCCCCTCCAGTCCGGACCGTGCGGAATCGGTCCCATCCCGTCGGCGGCGGCGTCTGCGCCCGTCAATACCGCCAGCACGCCGGGCAGGGCGGCGGCGCGGGACGTGTCGATCCTGCGTATGCAGGCATGAGCATGCGGGCTGCGCAGCACGAAGGCATATGCGGCGCCCTCCGGCACAAAATCGTCGGCATACCGGCCCCGGCCCGTGACCAGCCGTCCGTCCTCCACCCGCGTTCTGGGGTTGCCGATCTCTCCGCCGCCGGTTCCGGCCGCTGCTCTTTTCTTTCCGTCCAATGTCCCGTTCCCCCGACGAACGAGGTCATTCTTGGCATTGCCGGGCGCTCCGGCAATGATGCGCTTCGTCCCGATTCGCGAATGGAGTGTCCTGGTGAAGGTGATCGACTCGCATGCCCATTACGTGCCCCAGACGGTGTTCGACGCGCTGGCAAGGGGAGCGGCCCGTTTCGACGGGGTCGAGTGCCTGCATGAGGACGGGCGTTTCCGCCTCGTCTTCGGAGGGCGGGAACCGACGCGGCCGGTCAATCCGAAACTGCGCGAAGCCGAGGAGCGCCTGGCCTGGATGGACGGGCAGGGCCTCGACCGGCAGGTGGTTGCGCCATGGACCGACAGCTTCGGCTACGAACTGGAAGGCGGCGTCGGGGCGGACTGGAACCGCTTCAGCAATGAGGCGCTCTGGCGGGCCTGCGAAGGCGAGGAGCGCTTGATCCCGCTTGCCGGCCTGCCGCTGCAGGACGGCGAGGCCGCCGCGAAGATGGTGTGCGAGGCGCTCGACCACGGGTTTCGCGGCTTCATGATCGGCACGCAGCCGCATGGCGATTCGGGCGTGCTCGACGATCCGTCCCTGGAGCCGTTCTGGGCGGCGGCGCATGAGCGCGGGGCCGTGCTCTACATCCACCCCATGTATACGGCAGGCGACGGGCGCGTTGCGGATTACGACATGATCAACGCGGTCGGCCGGCTGACGGATACGACCGTGGCCGTGGCGCGGCTGCTGTTCTCCGGCCATGTGCTGAAATATTCGGGCGCGAAGCTCATATTGAGCCATGGCGGCGCGGCGCTGCCCTTCGCGCTCGGCCGGCTGGTCCGGAACGTCCAGGCCCATCCGGGGCAGTATGCGGACCCGGCGGAAGGCATGTCGCGGCTCTATGTCGACAGCTGCGTCTTCCGTCCGGATGCGCTGCGCTTCCTCGTGGACCTGATGGGTGCGGAGCGCGTCATGCTCGGCTCCGACTATCCCTTCCCGATCGGAGACCCGGAGCCCTGCAAGGTCGTCGAGGACACGCCCCTTACCGCCGCCGAGCGCGCCGAAATCCTCTCGGGCTCGACCGCGCGGCTGCTGGGGCTGTGATCGCAGGTTGCGTTTGCGCCTGAGTGAGGCCCGCCTGCTTGCCCCGGGCGCCGGGCTCCAGGGAATTAGCGGCAAGATGAAACGAGGCGCCGTCGCAGCGAAGGGACCGGTGGAAAAGCCGGTCCAAAGCGCCGGGATTGTGCTCTAATGCCTCGGGGGAGGACGCCGCGGCGCTGGTCGCCGGCCGGCCATGCGGCGGATCCCGAGGCAACAGGCAAGGAGATCGGACCCATGCAGACGTCATCTTTCAACCGGCTGGTCCGGAGGGCGCGGAGCGTCCTGCCGGCGGCGGCGCTCGGCCTCGCGCTTGCCTTTCCGGCGCAGGGCCAGACCGAGCTCAATGTGGCCATTCACGCCGACCTGAAGAACATCGACCCCATCTGGACCACAGCGCTCATCACCAGCAACCACGGCTACGCGGTTTACGACACGCTCTTCGCTACGGACGCGGATTTCAACATCCAGCCGCAAATGGCCGAGGGCTACACAAAGAGCGATGACGGGCTCGTTTACACCATCTCGCTGCGCGACGGCCTCAAATGGCATGACGGGGCCCCGGTAACCGCCGCCGACTGCATCGCCTCCATCAAGCGCTGGGGCCAGCGCGACGTGTTCGGGCAGCTTCTCATGGAGCGGGTCGCGACCCTGGAAGCGAAGGACGACCGCACCATCACCATGACCCTGAAGGAGCCCTGGGCGCTCGCCATCGCCGCGCTCGGCAAGAAGAACGCGAATGTGCCCTTCATGATGCCGGAGCGGGTGGCCATGACGGACCCGCATGAGCAGATCAAGGAGATGACTGGTTCCGGGCCTTTCAGGATCCTGGAGGACGAGTGGGTGCCGGGCAGCAGGGTCGTTTACGAGAAGAATGCGGACTATGTGCCGCGCGGCGAACCCGCGAGCGAGACGGCCGGCGGCAAGGTCGTGCATTTCGACCGCCTCGTCTGGCAGTACATCCCCGATTCCCAGACCACCGCCAACGCTCTCGTCGCGGGCGAGATCGACCTCATCGAGAACGTGCCGGCGGACCTCGTGCCGCAGCTCATGGCTGACGAGAACGTCACCGTTGAGCCGACGGACGGGCTCGGCTGGCAGCCTTGGCTGGTCATCAACCACCTGCACCCGCCCTTCAACAATGTGAAGGCCCGCCAGGCGCTGCAGCTCATGGCGGACCAGGCAACCTACCAGCAGGCGAACAGCTCGCTGGAGGGCTCGTGGCGCACCTGCCCGGCGATGTTCATCTGCGAAACGCCCCATGCCAGCGACTTGGGCTCGGAACGCCTGATGCAGCAGAATCTCGAGGAAGCGAAAAAGCTGCTCGCTGAGTCCGGCTATAACGGCGAGCCGGTCGTTCTGCTGCATCCGACCGATATTCCGCAGCTGCATTCTGCAAGCTTGGTCAGCGCGGCGCTGCTCAGGGAGATCGGCGTCAATGTGGACGACCAGGCGATGGACTGGTCCACGCTCACCTCGCGGCGGGCGGAGAAGAAGGCGCCGGGTGACGGCGGCTGGAACCTGTTCCACACCGCCTGGCCGGCCAACATGCTGCTGAACCCGATGATGCATAACGGCGTTTCGGGCGCTTGCGACGCGGCGTGGTTCGGCTGGCCCTGCGACGAGGAGCTCCAGGAGCTCAGGGCGAAGTTCTCCAGCGAGTCCGACCCGGAAATGCTGGTCACGCTTTCCCGGCGCATGCAGGAGCGCGCGATGGAATATGTCACCTACATTCCTCTCGGGCAGTATTTCTTCTACCGCGCCTACCGGAACGATGTGAGCGGGGTCATTCCCTCCACAGACGCCTTCTTCTGGAACATCCGGAAGAACTAGGCCGCTGCCGTTCGCCCGCCGCTCCGCTAACGGGGCGGCGGGCGGCGGCATACGATATTGGAGAACGAAGCCATGCAGGACGAGGACCTCTGTTTCCGCGCGGCCGCGGACCTGGCGGCCGACATCCGCAGCCGCCGCCTCTCGCCGGTCGAACTGGCGCAGGCGGTCATCGCCCGGATCGAGGCGCTGAATCCGGCCCTCAACTGCTTCTGCACGCCGGTGCCGGAAATCGCCCTGGAACAGGCGAAGGCGGCGGAGGAGGCGGTCATGCGCGGGCGGCCGCTCGGCCCGCTGCACGGCATCCCCTATTCGATCAAGGACCTTCAGCCGACCCGGGGCGTGCGCACCATGCGCGGCTCGAAGATCTTCGAGCACCATGTTCCCGAGGACGACACGCCGCTGGAGCGCCGCCTCCGGGAGGCTGGCGGCGTTTTCCTCGGCAAGACGACGAGCCCGGAATTCGGCTGGAAGGGCGCGACCGACAGCCCCGTCACCGGCATTACCCGCAATCCCTGGAACCTGGAACGCACGCCCGGAGGGTCGAGCGGCGGCGCGGCGGCCCAGGTGGCGGCGGGGCTGGGGCCGCTCGCCCAGGGCGGCGACGGCGGCGGCTCGATCCGCATCCCGTCCTCCTTCTCTGGCATTTTCGGCATCAAGCCCACCACCGGTCTCGTGCCCTATGCGCCGATGCCGCATAACGGCCTCCTCTCCCATCTCGGGCCGATGACCCGCACCGTGGCGGACGCCGCCCTCATGCTGGGCGCCATGTCCGGCTACGACCCGGCCGACCGTTTCAGCCTTCCCGGCCCGCCGCAGGATTTCCTGGCGGGCCTGCATGACGGAGTGGCCGGCCTCCGGGTGTTCTGGAGCCCGACCCTCGGCTATGCGGAGGTGGACCCGGAGGTCGCGGCGGCGACGGCGCGGGCGGCGGCGCGTTTCGCCGAGCTCGGCGCCGAGGTGGAGGAAGGTGATCCCGGCCTCGGCGATCCGACCGGTTTCTTCATCGTGCTCTACCAGAGCGCCGTCGCCGGCGGCCTCGTCCGGTATCTCGACGAATGGGAAGCCCTGATGGACCCGGGCCTCGTGCATATGGTGCGCCGCGGCATGGAATACAGCGCGGTGGACTATGTGCAGGCCCGCATCGAGCGGCTCGCCTTCTGCGACCGGCTGGCCCGGTTCTTCGAGGGCTACGACCTGCTGCTCACGCCCGCCACCGCCGTGCCGGCATTTCCCGTGGGCCAGGTGGCGCCGGAGCCCGGGCGGTTCGAGGCGGAGGACCTGTTTGCGTGGACGCCGTTCAGCTTTCCGTTCAACGCCACGGGCAATCCGGCCGCCAGCGTCCCCTGCGGCTTCACCCGGGACGGGCTGCCCGTCGGCCTCCAGATCGTCGGCCGCCTGCATGAAGACCGCCGCGTGCTGCAGGCCGCGGCCGCCTTCGAGCGCATCGCGCCCTGGGCCGGCCGCCGCCCCGGAATACCGGCCTAGTAGATCGTCTTCTCCAGCTCGGCCGAATAGGCGCGGTCCCAGGCTTTCGCCTCGAACTCGCCCTCGGTGTCCAGCGCTTCCATGATCTCGCCGAGGGTCGGCAGGGAGTCGCGCGGCACGCGCGTTTCCGGGCGCCAGAGGCGCGAGCGGACGAGCGCCTTCGGGCACTGGATATAGACCCGGTCCACGGCGACCGAGAGCACGCTGCGCGGCAATTGCCCCCTCATCTCGAACCTCGCCAGCAGCTCCGGGTCCGTGCCGATGCGCCCGCGCCCGTTGATGCGCAGCGTCTCGCCGACGCCCGGAATGAGGAAGAGCAGCGAGACGCGCGGGTCGCGGACGATATTGCGCAGGCTGTCGAGCCGGTTGTTGCCGCGCCGGTCGGGCAGCAGCACGGTCTTCGAATCCTGCACCTGCACGAAGCCTGCCGGGTCGCCGCGCGGGCTGCAGTCGAGCCCTTCCGGCCCGACCGTCGCCAGCACGACGAAGGGGGCAGCGTCGATGAAGGCGCGGTAGTGGTCGGAGATATGGTCGATCTCCTTTAGGATCGCGCGCCGCCTGGGAGGCATCTCGTAGAGCGCCTCCAGTTCGGCCTCGCTCCCGATCCAACCGTTCGACTGCATGGCGTTTCCTCCTCCCTGGGGCGCGCCGCGGCTCAAGCCATCGGCATTCCCGCATGGACGCTGCGGGAGTTCGCGATTTCGTAGAATTGGCCCGAAAGCGACGGCATGGCCACCTCGGCAATGCTCTCCGGCGTCCAGTTGCCGTTGCGGTGGACCGTGCGCACGGGGCGGGAATGGCCGTAAAGCGTGAGCTCGCCCGCGCGCTGGTGGAACACCTGGCCGTTGACATAGCCCGCGTCCTCCGAGGCGAGGAAGGTGCAGAGCGGAGCGATGGCGTCCGCCCGGCTGAGCCTCAGGCGCTCGTCGCGGACCGCCGCCGCCTTCGGGTCCTTCGGCGTCGGCACGCTGCGGGTCATGCGGGTGTCGGCCGAGGGCGCGATGACATTGGCGGTCACGTTCTTCGATGCGTTCTCCATCGCCACGATGCGCGCGAGCGCCACGATGCCGAGCTTCGCCGCGCCGTAATTCGCCTGGCCGATATTGCCGAGCAGGCCGGAGGTCGAGGAGACCATGATGATGCGCCCGTATTCCTGCTCGCGGAACAGGTTGATCGCCGCCCGGTTGACATTGAAGTGGCCGGTCAGGTGGACGTCGATGACTGCCTGCCAGTCTTCCGGCGACATCTTGTGGAACATGCGGTCGCGCAGGATGCCGGCGGGATTGAAGACGACATGTAGCCCGCCGAACTCGTCGCGCGCCTGCTGCACCATGTCGAGGCAGTCCTCGAATTGGGCCACGGAGCCGAAATTCGCGGCCGCCTGGCCGCCCGCCGCCCTGATCTCGTCCGCAATCGCCTGTGCCGGCGTCTGGTCGCCGCCCTCGCCGCCGCCGCCGACGCCGGGGTCGTTGACAATGACGCTCGCGCCGTTCGCCGCCATCATCTTCGCCACTTCGGCGCCGACGCCGCGTCCCGAACCGGTGCAGATCGCAACCCGCCCTTCCAGCATTCCCATTGAACCGTCTCCCCTCGGTATTCCCGGCCGCTCAGTGCCCCGCCGCGAATGTGCGGGCTATTGCGCTGCCTGTCAAAACCGCTGTGCCGCCCGCCGTCCGAGGCCCCCGCCTCCACCGGATCGACCCGGACGACATGCCCTCTCCACCGGCACGCTATTTCTCCCTCGGCTGATCCCGGCTTCTGCGTTTCCGGCGGGCGGGCGTACCGCCAGGAAAATGGCGCCTGCATCCGGCAGCCGGCCGTTTGACAGTCCCCGCCGCAAGACCTATCCCGACCGCCGCAGCGACATCGAGGGCGGTAGCAGTGGCAGCGGAACGGGTCGCGTTGGTTTCGGCCGGCGGCAGCGGAATGGGCGCCGGGGCCGCGCGCCGTCTCGCGGCGGACGGTTTCCAGGTCGCCGTGCTCTCGTCCTCGGGAAAGGGCGAAGCCCTGGCCAAGGAGTTGGGCGGTGTCGGCGTCACGGGCTCCAACAACTCGAATGACGACCTGAAGCGGCTGGTTGACCTTGCAATGGAGCGGTGGGGGCGCATCGACGCCCTCGTAAACAGCGCCGGCCACGGCCCCCGGGGCCCGATCATGGATATCACGGACGAAGACTGGCACACCGGCATGGAGGTCTATTTTCTCTCGGCCGTGCGTCCCACGCGCCTGGTAACCCCCATCATGCAGCAGCAGAAGAGCGGTTCGATCGTCAACATCTCGACCTTCGCCGCCTTCGAACCCGATCCCACCTTCCCGACGTCAGGCGTCTTCCGCGCCGGACTGGCCGCCTGGGCCAAGCTCTTTTCGGACCGTTACGCATCCGAAAACATCCGCATGAACAATGTGCTGCCGGGCTTTATCGACAGCCTTCCCGAAAGGCAGGAGTTCAAGGACCGTATACCCATGGAGCGATACGGTTCCGTGGACGAGATCTCGGCGACGATCTCGTTCCTCGCCTCGGAAGGCTCCGGCTACATCACCGGACAGAATATCCGTGTCGACGGAGGGATCACGCGATCCGTGTGATCCGGCAGGAACAGAAACGCGGCTCCCTAGAGCCAACTTTCGATGCTGCGTCCAGCGGCGCTGCAGGCGCGCAACACCACCTTGGCGGCCGCCCGCGCATCTTCCAGCGCGTCGTGATGGCGAAAGTCGATACTGAGCATTTCCGCGAGTGGCCGGAGCGCATAACTCGGTAGTCCCGGCCATGCGTCGCGGGCGATGACGGTGCTGTCGAGCCAAGCAACCGGAAACATCGGCAAGTTGTACTTTTCCGCCGTCCGGTCCAGCGCCTGACGGTCGAATGACGAATGACCAACTGTGACAGATCGGCCGAAACGGCGTGCCATCTCCTCATAGAGAACGGGGAAAACCGGAGCTCCGCGGACTGCACTTCCATCTTTGCCGTGCAGGCCGGTATGGAATGAATGAAACGGCTCTTCCGGATCGATCAGACTTTGCCACTCGCCACAGATCCTGCCGTCCCGGACCTGCACAATACCGATCTGGCAGACGCTCGCACGGCTGTGATTCGCGGTCTCGACATCGACCACGGTAAAGGTCGTCATTGCTTCTCCTTACAGCGACTTCGAGTTCCGCCCCCGCTCCCTAGCGCAGCGAGCTGCCGAACAGGTCGCGGGCGACGATGTGGCGCTGGACCTCGTTCGGGCCCTCGCCGATACGGCGGATGCGCATTTCGCGGTACCAGCGCTCGAACGGCAGGTCCTTGGTGACGCCGTAGCCGCCATGGATCTGCATGGCGCGGTCCACCACCCGGCCCGAGGCTTCCGTCGCCACGATCTTGGCGAGCGCGGAGTCGGTGCGGAAGGCCTCGCCGCGCCGCGCCTTGTCGGCGGCCGCCAGCGTGATCCAGAGCGACTGGCGGATGTCGATCTCGTTCTCCACCACCATCCACTGGATGCCCTGGCGATGCGCCAGCTTGTCGCCGAAGGTCTCCCTTATCCCGGCATATTCGACCGCGAGTTCCTGCGCCTTGACGGCGACGCCGATGCAAGTGGCCGCATAGGGGATGCGCTGGCGCGACACGCGGTCATTGGCGATGGCGAAGCCGCCATTGACCTCGCCCAGCACATTGGCGTGCGGCACGCGCATGTCCTCGAATTGCAGCTCTGTCGCATAGCGCGCCGCGCGCAGCGTGTGGACGATGCGCCGCACATGGAAGCCCGGCGTGTCCGTCTCGACGATGAAGCAGGTGACGCCGGCCCGCCCCTTGCCCGGATCGGTGCGGGCGAAGACGAGGCCGAAATCCGCCCGGTCGGCGCCGGAGATGAACATCTTGGCGCCGTTGATGACCCAGTCGTCGCCGTCGCGGACCGCGCGGGTCTGGATGGCGCGGGCCGGGTCCGAGCCGCCCGAGGGCTCCGTCAGGCCGAAGAAGGTCTTCTTCTCGCCTCTCAGCATCGGAAAGAGGAAGCGCTGCTTCTGGTCGTCATTGGCCTCGAACATCTGGGCGAGACCCGCGCCGCCGAAGACGTTGTAGCAGGGCGCATAGAGACCCGCGCGGTGCTGCGACATCTCGATGGCGAGCAGGGTGCGGGTCACGATATCCACGTCCGGCCCGCCGAATTCCGGCGGAATGTCGAGGCCGTAAAGGCCCATCTCCGCCACCCTTCCGGCAAGCCGTTCGTGGTCCTCCGGCGGCAGGCTGTCGGCGTCGGGGTCCAGACCGTCCTCCAGCGGCACGATCTCCTCGCGGACGAAGCGGCGCACCTGGTCCACGATCAGTTTCTGCTCGTCGGTAAGGGACAGGTCCATAAGTCTTGCGCTTTCCTGGTTCCGAAAGTTCTGTCGAGGCCGGTCAGGCCGGGCTGAGGCGCCCGAGGCCCTCGCCGTCCTCCGGCGGGTTCCACGCCGGCAGGCTGCCGTGATCGGCCTTGTGGACCATCATCAGCTCCAGCCAGCGGGTGCGCGGCTGGTGGTTGACCTCCAGACGGAAGAACAGCCCCTCGCCGCGCTCTTCCAGTTCGCGCCCGAGCTCCCCGCGCAGGCCGAACAGCGAGCGCGCATCGACCCGGTGGATCGCCCGCACGGTCGCCCCGTCGTCGGAAAGCTGATAGACGCCGAGCTGGCCGCTGAGCCCGGCCACGGCCTCCGCGTCGAGCCGCCGCCAGGGCCTGTCGAGTCGCACGGCCATCTACTCCCCCGTGAAGTTGGCCGGGCGCTTCTCCAGCCTCGCCGCGATGCCTTCCTTCGCGTCTGCGGAAAGGCGGGCGGCGCGCAGCATCCCCAGCAGGTCGTCATGCGGCGTGGCGTCGCGGAAGGCCATCTGCCGGAGCATGACGGCCTTCATCGCCTTCATCGCGAGCGGCGCATTGGCGGCAAGCCGCCGGA
>JAJECF010000181.1 GCA_022822125.1 Alphaproteobacteria bacterium | reverse complement strand
GTCCCGGACGATGTATTCCGTCGCGGCCGGCCGCAGCCTGCGGACCGAAGCATCGGTCAGGCGGATGCTGCGGGTCCGGCGGCTGTCGTCCATCCTTTCGGTCATGACGCCGCTCCCGACAGCAGCGGCGCCAGCGTCTCGACCGTCTCCCTGACTGTCGCGTCGGACAGATGCGCGTATTTCAGCGTGGTCGCCGCATTCACATGGCCCAGGAGCCGCCCCACCGTGCGGATCGTCTCGCCGCTCGACAACGCCATGCTGGCGAAGGAATGACGGGTGTCATGAAGGCGAACATCCTCAAGGCCCGCCTCGGCGCGCAACTGCATCCAGAAGCCGTCCAGCCAGCCCCAGGGCGCACTCCAGCCTCCGATGGGGAACACGAAGCGCGACGAACGCGGCAGCCCGTCGAGAACCTCCCGCGCCGCTGCACACAGCCAGACCGTGCGCGGCCCGGTCTTGCTGTCGGCGAGGTAGAGCCTGCCATCGCGGTAAAAGCGCCATTCGAGGCCGATGATCTCCGACTTCCGGCAGCCGGTCAGCAGAAGCAGGCGCAGGGCCGCGACCCGGAAGGGTTGCCGGGCCTCATGCCGCTCCAGCGCCATGCCGAGCCGCCGGTATTCGTCGGGAGACAGAAAGCGCTCCGACCGCTTCTGCCGGTAGCGCCTGATGCCCTTGCAGGGATTGCCGCCGTCGGGACGATACCCCCATGCCTCTGCCTGCTGCATGATGACAGACAGGACTGGCGCCGATCGGTTCGCCGCCGCCGGCGTCGCATGGAGCGAGCGGAACCAGCGCTGCACCTCCTCGCGGTCAATCTCTGCAATGGGCCGGCCCGCGAAGAAGGGCAGGATCTGGTCACGGAGATAGCGCCGGTTGGCCGCAAGCGTGCGCGGTTTCCAGCGCCTGCCGTAGCGCGCGAACACCTCCTCGGCGACCGTCTCGAACGGCACGTCGCCGGGCATGTCCGCATCGATGTCCCTGTCGTCGCGGAGAGCAGCCAGCATGGACCGGGCGCGGGCGCGCGCCTCGGCCTCGGTCATGGCCGCCGCATCGCCGACGATCTTCCAGACCCGGCGGCCTCGATGCTGGCTGTGAATGAAATAGCACTTCTTGCCCGAAGGCATGACGCGCACGCCGTATCCCTTCAGTTCGGCGTCCCTGACATTGCGGACGGTCTTGCGGGGCCGGAGAGTATCGACCCGGCGCTGGGTAAGGCGGATGGCTGCCACGATTGCGGTTCCCCGATCGGTTGCACCTGAGTGCAGGACCGGGTTCGATCACGCGCCCGGTTGCACCGGAAACGGGGAAATTCCATAATCATATCAGTCAGTTAGCACCGAAGGTGCGCCATGTTGTGTCATGATCCGCATGCCGGTGGCACATATTCTGTCGTCGTTTCAGGCATAAGGCCGTTCTCCTCCTGCTGGTCGCCCTGGCCTGTGAGCCGTCATTCGGCTTCGCGAGGCTCCGGGGCGCCGCCTCCTTCCCCCATCCCATCTTGGCGCAGTTTCCCGGGAGTCAAGTTTTACAAGAATTATTTCCGATAAATCAGAACAAATTGACTCCTGGCTTTTGCCGGGCCGTCGAGCCGGCGGTCCGCGCGACAATAGGATTTCCGCCGGATAGGGGTTATGTATCGGCGGGCAGGCGGGTTTGCAGCATGCCCCCGGGAAGGAAATCAGCAAGCGGAAAACCGGCATGACCGAATCAGCGAGGGAACCGGCCCGGGAGAACGCCCGCCTCGGCGTGTTCCACTACATGCAGCCTTCTGCGGCCTCGTCGCTTTACCGGAACGGCAGGGTGCTGACCCGGCGCGACCGCGACGGCAGCGACAGCGGCCGCCTGGGCGTCGATCTGGAAGAGCGCGAGATGGCGATTCTCGATGCGCGCGCGCTCGGGCCCTCCGGGCAGCCGACGCTCGCCGCCAACGGGTTCGAACTGGTCCGGCGGCCGATGGCGGACCCGGAGCTCGACTTCCTCGACCATGAGGCGGTCGTGCGGGGCTACTACCCGGAATGCGCCGGGATCGTGCGAGCGGCGATGGAGGCGGCGACCGTCGCGGCCTTCGACCACAATGTCCGCTCCGCCACCGGCAAGTCCGGCCAGCAGCGCATCGCCGGCGGCCAGCAGGTGCAGGGGCCGGCCCATCTGGTGCATGGCGACTACACGCTGACCAGCGCGCCGCAGCGCCTGCGCGATCTCGCCCGCCCGCCTACCCTGAACGACACCTACCGCACGGCGCTGCCCGAGGGCGCGACGCTGCTGGACGCGGACGCGGTGGAAGCGGCGATAGCGGATGGGCGGTTCGCGATCGTCAATGTCTGGCGCAACATCGCCCGCGAGCCGGTGGCCACCCGGCCGCTCGCGCTTTGCGACGCCGCCAGTGTGCGCCCGGAGGAGCTGGTCGTCTTTGAAATCCATTACGGGGACCGGGTCGGCGAGAACTATTTCGCCAAGCACGACCCGCGCCACCGCTGGGTTTACTGGTCCGCCATGACCCGCGAGGAAGCGCTGCTCATCAAGCAATGGGACTCGGCGGGCGAACTGGCGCGCTCCGAAGGCGCCAGGGCCGACGCCGAGGGCGCGGACGGGCCCTGCACCTTCAGCTTCCACAGCGCCTTCGAGGACCCCGCAACCCCGCCCGACGCCCCCGACCGCTGGAGCATCGAAGTCCGCTGCGCCGTGCTCTACGGGTGACGGCGGGGCAGCTGGCTGGCGGGCCGGATGGAGGCTGAAACCGGACCGCGCTTTGCTCAGGCTTCCCAGAGCATCCTGATGGGCATCGCAAATAGCCCGGGGCCCGTTCGCTGAATGCGCTCGCCGTCATGCAGGACGATCCCGCAGGCGAACCTGTCGCCCACGGTCTCCTTCAGGCGCCGCAATCCCCTGAAATCCCGGGGATGCACGGTTGCTCTCGCCTTGACCTCGATTCCTACTGTGGCGCCCGGCGAACGCTCCAGAACCAGATCGACCTCCACGCCGTCCTTGTCGCGATAGTGGGTGACAGTCGTCATTTCGTCCGAGAGAGCGGCGGCCTTGGCGATCTCCCCATGCACGAAACTCTCAAGAAGCATTCCCAGCTTCTGGCGGTCCCGGGCGATGTCCGCAGCTTCCGTCCGTAGCAGCGCCGCAAGCAGGCCTGAATCCAGAAACTGGAGCTTTGGCGTCCTCACCAGCCGCTTCAGCCGGCTGCTGTGCCAGGCAAGAACACGGCGGATCAGGAACATGTGCTCCAGCAGCACCAGCCATCGATCCACGGTCTTGCCATCGACACCGAGGCGCGCGCCAAGGCTAGACATATTGAGCAACTGGCCTGCTGAGACAGCCGCATGGTCGATCAGACGGACCATTTCGTCCCGCTTCCCGACAGGCGCGATATCCGGGACATCGCGTTCGGCCAGCGACTGCGCATAGCCGCGCAGCCAGGAACGCCGCCGGGCCGCGGCAGCGCGGCCGAGTGCCACCGGATAGCCGCCGGCAATGACCCGTTCGATCAGATCGGCCGTCGGCCCTGTCTCCTCGATAGCCGGAAACTCGCCGGCAAAGGCCCGGTCGAGGAAATGCGGCGGAGTGGCGCCGGCGATCTCGGCCTGTGAGAACGGCAGGAGCTCGACGGTCTCTACGCGCCCGGCCAGGGAATCCGGAGAAATTGCGCTCCTGAATAAATCGACCGAACCCGTGATCAAATAGCGTCCGGGGTAGGGACGCTCGTCGACTTCTTTCTTGAGCGCCAGGATCAGATTCGGAGCGCGCTGGATTTCATCGATCACTGCGCTTCGCAGTCCCCGGACGAAGCCGGTGGGATCGTCTTGAGCGAACCGTCTGGATTGGGCATCGTCCAGAGAGACGAAGGCCCGGCCCTCGTCATCGGCGATCCGCCGGGCAAGCGTCGTCTTGCCGGACTGGCGCGGCCCCACGATGGCGACGATGCGGGTGTCGGTGAGCGCCAGGCGAACGGGCGCCTCGGCGTGTCGCGCCACGAAGGTTTCGGCGGCAGGCGTCCAATTCGGCACAGTTTATCGTCCAATTCGGAATTATCGTCCGTCCAATCCGGAATATGACACCGCGCCGTTCGATAGTCACTCGTGAATCCTGTGTATGTTCGCGGGTCCGTCCATACGCCCGGTTTGCGCGGCGACGGGAAGCCGCTACGCTCCCCGCCAGCGAGGAGGCTTGGGACGATGCCGTTCGACCTGATTGAAGAACATGCGATGCTGCGCGACCTGGTGGCGAAGTTCGTGGACAACGAGCTGATGCCGCTGGAGAAGGCCGTGATGGCGCGCGAGGCGGCGGGCGGGGAAATCCGGCTGACCGACGAGGAGCTGGCGCCGCTGCTGGACAAGTGCCGGGAGCTCGGCCTCTGGGCGCTCGACGCGCCGGAGGAGGCGGGCGGCATGAACCTGCCGGCGGTGGCGCTGGTCGGCGTCAATGAGGAGCTCGGCCGCACAATCACGCCCTTCGTCTTCCCGCCCGACTCGCCCAATCTCCACATGCTGCTCGCGGTCGCCGACGAGCGCCAGAAGCGGCTCTATATGGAGCCCTATGCGAGCGGCGAGGCGCAGTCCGCCATCGCGATCTCCGAGCCGGGCGCGGGCGGCGACCCGGCCGGCATGACCACCCGCGCGGTCAAGGACGGCGACCACTGGGTCATAGACGGGCGCAAGATCTGGATCAGCCGCGTGCCCTACGCCGATTTCACCATCGTCATGGCGCTGACCGACCCGGAGAAGCGGGCGCGCGGCGGCATCACCGCCTTCATCGTCGAGAAGGACACGCCCGGCTTCATCGTCGAGCGCGAAATCCCCATGCTGGGCGGCGCGCGCACCTATGAGGTCGTGTTCGAGAATTGCCGCGTGCATGAGCGCCAGGTGCTGGGGCAGGTCGGCAACGGGTTCGGTCCGATGCAGCTTCGCCTGACCGTGCGCCGGCTGCAGATGGGCGCCTGGTGCGTGGGCATGGCGCGGCGCGCGCTCAAGATGCTCTGCGAACATGCGAGCCAGCGCGTGACCTTCGGCGAGCGGCTCGCCGATCGGCAGGCGATCCAGTGGTGGATCGCCGACGGCGCCACCAAGGTCCATGCCTGCTCGCTGATGGTGATGGACGCAGCCGTGAAGCAGGACCGGGGCGAGGACGTGCGCACCGAGGCCTCGATGATAAAGGTCTATGCCACCGAAATGGCGACCGAGATCGTGGACCGCGCCCAGCAGGCCTTCGGCGCGATGGGCGTCACCCGGGAGCTGCCGCTGCAACTGATGGGGCAGAAAGTGCGGCTCATGCGCGTCTATGAAGGCCCGAGCGAGGTCCACCGCATGGTCATCGCGCGCCGTATGCTGCGCGCGCACGGATAAGCCCAGGGAGAAGGAGGCTCCGCACGATGCCCGACAGCGCCCGCTCCATCGCCGAACTCGGCCGCCGGATACCGGCCGACCCGGCGAGCCCGGCCGAAGCTCGCGCCCGTTATTTCAACACCGCCAACGCCTTCGACATGAAGCTGCCGCCCGTGCCGGACGCGGTGTTCACGGAGGAGCCGGCGCGCGCGCTCGATCCGGACGCGCCCACGGGCTTCACCGCCTGCGATATCTCGGCGGAACTGGCCTGCGCCTTCCCTGCCACCTCGCCGCTCGTGCTGGCCCGCTATGCGCGTATCCGCGCGGGCGAGACGCTTACCGCGGACTTCAACGCGACCGGCGTGCTCGCCTATGCGATCCGCGGCCGCGGCAGCGTGGCGAGCGCCGGGGAGATGCTGAATTGGGCGGCGGGCGACCTGCTGCTGCTGCCGGGGGGCGAGGCGCATCCCTGGGCGGCCGAAGAGGACGCTGTGCTCTGGCTCGTCACCAATGAGCCGCAGCTTGCCTTCGACCATGCCCGCGCCCCGGCGCCGGGCATGGCGCCGACCGACCCGGTGCATTACCCCGCCGCCGAGATCGCGGAGCAGGTGGACCTGCTGATGCAGACCGGGCGGACCGAGGAAATTCCGGGCTCCGCGCTCATCTTTTCCGCCGAGCGCCAGGAGGCGACGCGCAATGCGCTGCCGACGCTCACCTGCGCCATGAACGCGCTGGAGCCCGGCCAGAGCCAGCGCCCGCACCGGCACAATTCGGTCGCCGTCAGCCTCATCGTCGAGGGCGAGGGCTGCTATTCGGTCGTGGACGGACGGCGCAAGGACTGGGCGCCCTGGGCGACGACGATCACCCCGCCGGTCTCCTCGCATTCGCACCATAATGAGGGACCGCAACGCGCCATGTTCCTGATCGTGCAGGACGGCGGTATTTTCTACCACGCACGCGCCATGGGGTTCGAGTTCACCGATGCTTGAGATACGCCCGCTTGCGCCGGAGATCGGCGCGGAAGTCACCGGCTTCGACATGGGCCGGCCGCTGACCGACAGCCTGTTCGAGGACGTCCACGCCGCCTGGATGCGCCACAAGGTGCTGGTATTCCCGGACCAGCCGGTTTCGGACGAGGCGCTGCTCGCCTTCGGGCGGCGCTTTGGCGCGCTCGAGGTGTTCCACCAGGACATCATCCGCTCGAAGCGCCTGCCGGAGATCTTCCGCGTCTCCAATGTCGATGAGGACGGCAAGCTGATGGCGCCGGACGATCCCGTCCAGCACCAGATATCGCTGGCCCGGCGCTGGCATACGGACAGCAGCTATCGCGAGAGGCCTTCGGTCGGCTCGCTGCTGCACGGCGTCGAGGTGACGGAGGAAGGCGGCGAAACAATGTTCGCGAACATGGCCGCCGTGCTGCGCGCGCTGCCGGAGGAGCTCCGCCGCGAGGTCGAGGGCCGCCGCGCGCGGCACGATTTCGAGAACCTGCACCGGCTCAAGCCGCTCAAGCCGCTGACCGACGAGGAACGCGCGCGCATGCCGCCTGTGTGGCAGCCACTGGTCCGCCGCCACCCGGAGACAGGAGAGGCCTCGCTCTATGTCAGCCCGATCTACAACGACGCCGTGGAAGGCATGGACGCGGAAAGCGCGGCGGCGCTGATCGACCGGCTGGAGGCGTTCATCGACGATGAGCGCTTCATCTACCGCCATCGCTGGCGGCGGCACGATGTGCTGCTCTGGGACAATCGCTGCACGACCCACCGGGTCACGCCCTACAACCCCGCCCACCGCCGCATCATGCACCGCACCACCATCGCCGGCCGGGAGCGCGTGGAAGCGGCATAGACGAGCGGCGATGCGGGCAGCGCCGGCGCTTACCTGCGCATGAGCCTGGCCCTTCGCCTTTTGGCTTCGAGGTCGGCGATGCCGGCGTCCCGGGCGGCTTCCGCGGCTCTCATACCAGCGGCACCGGGTTGAAACTCATTGGCAAACGCCGTCCGGCGTCCCCGCCTCTCCTCATCCTGAGTAGCGCCCGCTTGCGGGCGCGTATCGAAGGATGGCCAGCGGGGGAAGCCGTCCCTCGATACGCGGCTGGCGCCGCTACTCGGGATGAGGACAAAGGACCGGGGCCACGGCAGGGAGGCGCCGCGCCGTCGGTTCCGATCAACGACCGCTGGTATGAGTCCCCAATCAAGGCCGTTGGTATAAAGGGTGACCGAAGGCGGATTCAGATGCGCCGCGCCCGTGCCCTCATCGACGGCTCGCAGCGCGCAACGGTTTCCGGGATCGAGGCCGGCGAACCTGGCAAGGATTCGGCTGTCCGGCGCTACCCCCTCCGAGCGGCCTCAACGCCCCGTCCGGGCTTCCCGCATGGCGATATAGGTCGCGCTCGCGAAGACGAGCATGCCGCCGGTGACGGTCCACAGATCGGGGATTTCGCCGTAGAGCAGGAAACCGTTCAGCGCCGCGAAGGGCAGGCGGAGGAAGTCGAACGGCATGACCGCGCCGGCCTCGCCGGTTGCGAGCGCGCGCGTCAGGCACATATGCGCGGCGAAACCGGAGCCCGCGAGCAGGGCGATCCAGGGCAGCGTATCGAGCGCGGGCGCGGTCCACACGAATGCCGTCGGGATCGCGGAGAAGACAAGCAGCAGCACATTCACCGTGAAGACCATGCGCGTCGGGGACTCCGTGTCCGCCATCGCCTTCACGCAGATATTGCTGACCGCGTAGAACCAGGCCGCGCCCAGCAGCATGGCCGTCGGCAGGCCGACAGCGGCGAAGCCGGGCCTCACGATCACCAGCACGCCGGCGAAGCCCGCCAGCGTCGCCAGCCAGCGCCGGACGCCCGGGCGCTCGGCGAACAGCAGCATCGCCAGCAGAATCGTGAACAGCGGATAGGCCGACTGGATCGCCACGGCGTCGGCGAGCGGCACGATGGCGATGGCGTGGAACCACATCGTCATGGCGGCGAAGGTGCTGGCCCCGCGCAGCAGGTTCGGCCAGGGCCGGTGCGTCCGCACCCCGTCCCAGCCGGCGCGGAGCGCCCAGGGAACCAGCAGGGCCGTCGTGAAGAGGCAGCGGAAGAACAGGATTTCCGGCGTCGGCAGGCTTGCCGAGAGTTCCCGGACGCAGACGACGAGCAGGCTGAACGCCGCCGCCGCGCCGACCATCCAGGCGACGGCGCCGAGATTGCGCTGCGGCGACACGGGTTTTGCAGGCCGGCCGTTCAGCGCCGGCCGAGCGTCCCGCCTGCGCGCAAGGCGGCGATACGGGCGTCGTCATAGCCGAGGCCCCGCAGCACAGCGTCGGTGTCGCCCCCGTGGAGCGGCGGCGGCGCGGCATCGACCCGGACCGGCGTGTCGCTGAAATGGATGGGCGAGCCCAGGACACGGATCGGCCCGGCGGTCGGGTGTTCGATGGTGCGCACCATGCCGCGATGGGCGACCTCCTCCGATTCCAGCGCTTCGGCAATCGTCCGCACGGGCCCGGCGGGCAGGTGGCGCATTTTCGAGAGCCAGTAATCGCGGGGCTCGGCGCCGAAAATGTCGTTGAGTATGGCGAACAGTTCCGGCCGGTTTGCGAGCCGCGCAGCCGGGGAGGCGAAGCGCGGGTCCTCCGGCAGATCGGGCCGGTCCAGCACGTCGCGGCACAGCTGGCCGAACAACCGGTCGGTGCCGAGCGCCATGTAAAGCGGCCCGTCCGCCGTCTGGAACAGATTGGTCGGCGTCGAGGTCATATGGCTGTTGCCCGTGCGCGGCGGCGGCTCGCCGCTGCAAAGATAGTAGAGGCCCGCATTGCCGAGCGCGGCCGCGGCCACATCGGCGAGCGCGAGCTCGACATACTGGCCCCGGCCCGTGTCGCGGCGCGCCAGCAGGGCCGCATTGACGGAAGCGGCGGCGTAGAGCGCCGTCATCGTGTCGATAAGCGAGAGCGGGTGGCGCATGGGCCGCCCGTCCGGTTCGCCCGTCAGCGACATCATGCCGAATTCGGCCTGCATCACCGGGTCGAAGCCGGGCCGGTCCGCCATCGGCCCGTCCTGCCCGTAGGCGGAGACGGAGAGATAGACCAGGCGCGGAAAGCGCCCGGCAAGCGAGGCGTAGTCGAGGCCGAAGCGCTTCATCACCCCCACGCGGAAGTTCTCGACGACGACATCGGCGTCGGCCAGCAGGTCGAACACGACCTCCTTGCCTTCCGGCGTGCGGACATCGAGGGCGAGGCTCTTCTTGTTGCGGTTGAACGCCAGGAAGAAATGACTCTCCCCCGCCACGCCGGGCTCGGCCATGCGCCGGGTGTCGTCGCCCGTCTCCGGGTTCTCGATCTTGACCACCTCGGCGCCCATGTCGGCCAGAATCTGCGTGCAGAGCGGGCCCGCGATGACGCGCGAGAAATCCACCACCTTGATGCCCCGGAGCGGGGGCGCGCCGGAATGCGGCATTGGCATGTCGTGTCCGTTCATGTTCCGGGGAACTCGGTGCGGCGGCAGAAGCGTCGCCGGCTCAGCCGAAATCGTTGTCGTGGCGGTCCAGATAGCGGGTAATGCGGTGGAGCGCCGTTTCGAGCTGCTCGCCCGACCGCGCGAAGCAAAGGCGGAAATTCTCCTCATTGCCGGGCCCGAAGGTGAAGCCGGGCGCGGTGCCGACATCCTCTTCCGCCAGCAGGCCCTGCGAGAACTCGAGGCTGGACCTGAGCCCGCGCACGCGCGGAAAGGCGTAGAACGCGCCCTCCGGCATTTGCAGCTCGATGCGCGGATGGGGCGCGAGGATCTTCATCACCGAATCGCGTCCCGCGCGGTAGCGTTCGCGCAGGTCCCGCACCAGCGGTTCGCCCTGTTCGAGCGCGGCGATGCCGGCGCTCTGCACGAGGGGCGGCGCGCCGGTGTTGGCGCATTCGGAATAAGCGGCCATCTGCTCCCGGTAGCCGGAGGGCACGACCATCCAGCCAAGCCGCCAGCCGGTCATGGCGAAGGCCTTGGAGAAGCCGTTGACGACGATCAGCGGGTCGTCCGGAGCCGCGACCTGCAGGAAGGAGGGCGCAGCGTCGCCGTCGAATATGTTGCGGTGATAGACCTCGTCCGCGAGGATGACGATGCCGCGCTCGCGGCAGAAGTCCAGCAGGCGCCGTTGCTCGGCCGCCGTCATCACCCATCCGGTCGGGTTGCAGGGCGTGTTGATGAAAAGCGCGCGCGTATCGGGACGCGCCGCCTCGAACACATCCTCCAGATGCAGCCTCCAGCCCTCCGGGCCGAGCCGCTGGCGCACGAAATCGAACGAGGCGCCGGTCATCTGGAAGGCCCGGTCGATATTCGGCCAATTGGGACTGACGATGAGCGCATGGTCGCCTGCGCCCACCGCCATGCGCGCCGCCATGAAAATGCCGAGCATGGTCGAGCCGGGCACGACCAGGCGGTCCGGGTCGAGGTCGATGTCGTAGAGCCGGTCGAGATAGGCCTTGATCGCCGCCAGCAGCTCCGCGCGGCCGCTCGGGTGGTTGTAGAAGGTGAGGCCGTCATCGATAGCCTGCTTGGCCGCCTCGCGGATGAAGGCGGGCGTGACGAGGTCGCCCTCGCCGAACCAGAGCGGGATGACATCCGGGTCGCCGATTCGGGGCAGCGCCACCCCGGTAATGCCGTTCTGCTCGAGCGTTTCGAATTCCTGCCGCAACAAGACTGCCTTCCCGTTCCCGCGATGCCGCACCATAGCCCCAAGCGCGCTTCGGGCCTATGCCTCGCGCCGGACGCGCGAACCGTGCGATAATTGCCCCGGGGGAGGATCGGCGATGTTGCAACAGGCGATCGACTTGCGCAAGGAGGGGGCGGCGCTCCGCGCCTTTCTGGCGGGGCTCGACGAGGCGGACTGGGCGCGGCCGACGCCCTTCAAGGGCTGGACGGTCAACGCCGTCATGCAGCACCTCCATTTCGGCGACTGGATGGCGTCGGTCTCTCTCGAGGACCCGGAGCGCTTCGCGCGGGTCGTGGCGGCGCGCCGGGCGGGCGGGGCTCCGGACGATGCTCCGGACATGCGCGAAGGCCCGGCGCTGCTGCAGCAGTGGTGGGCCTGTCTTTCCGGGCTTTGCGACATGCTGGAGGCTGCCGACCCGGACCGGCGCGTGGCCTGGGTCGGCCCGGACATGGGCGTGCGGAGCTTCGCCACGGCGCGCCAGATGGAGACCTGGGCGCATGGACAGGACATTTACGACCTGCTGCAGGCGCCGCGCGAGCATTTCGACCGGCTCGCCAATATCTGCGTGCTCGGCTGCCAGACCTTCGGCTGGACCTTCCGCAATCGCGGCCTGGAGCCGCCGGCGCCGGTCCCTCATGTGCGGCTCACGCTCCCTTCCGGCGCGCTGTGGCAGCGGGGCGCGGAGAGCGCGACGGACCGGGTGGAGGGCATGGCGCTCGACTTCTGCCGCGTCGTGACGCAGGGCCGCAATATCGCCGATGTCGATCTGGAGGTGAGGGGCGAGCCGGCGCGCGCCTGGATGGCGATTGCGCAATGCTTCGCCGGCCCGCCCAACGACCCGCCCGCCCCCGGCGCGCGGGCCTGGGAACGGCGCTCGTGAAATTCGGCGTCCTGCAATTCTTTTCCTGGCCCGGGCGGCGCGCGGCGCTCGCCGAGGTGTACCGGCGGGCCATGGACCGCATCCGCATCATGGACGAAACCGGCTATGACGCTGTCTGGCTGGCGGAGCATCATTTCACGGATTACAGCGTCTGCCCGTCGGTCCACATGCTGGGTGTGCAGGTGGCGGAGCGCACGAGCCGGCTGCGGATCGGCACGGCGGTGTCGCTTGCGCCCTTCTACCACCCGCTGCGCCTCGCCGAGGAAGTGGCGCTGCTCGACCAGCTTTCCGGCGGGCGGGTGAGCTGGGGCGCGGGCCGGGGCTTTGACCCGGACGAGTTCCGCACCTTCGGCGTGCCGATCGGGGAAAGCCGGGCGCGGTTCCAGGAAGCGGTCGAGATCGTGCTGGCCGCATGGCGGAACGAACGGCTGGACTGGCAGGGCGAGTACTGGTCCTTCGAGAATGTCGAGGTGCTGCCGAAACCGGCGCAGCAGCCGCATCCGCCGGTCTGGGCGGCCTGCGGCTCCCCCGATGCCGCGGCCTGGGCCGGCAGGGCGGGCCTTGCGCCGCTGCTCGGCCCCCATGCGACCTTCGAGGGCCTGAACGGCATCAGGGAGACATGGAGGCGGGCGCGCGACGGCGCCGGGCATCCTGCATCCGACCAGGATATCCCGACCGCGCGCCTGCTCGCCGTCGCCGACAGCGACGGGGAGGCGGCGGAGATCGTGCGGCGCGGCGCCGCCTGGATCGTCGCGACCTACAAGAACGAGTCCAAGGGCACCGCCAACCCGACCGAGCAGGTGAGGGCCGACGGAACCGTCGAGGCGGTCGATCCGGTCGAACGCTATCTCGACGATGTCGCCATCTGGGGCTCGCCCGCGCGCGTCGCCGACCAGCTTCGCCGCCTCGAGGAAGAGATCGACCTGCACTACCTGATGTGCGCGCCGCTCAGCCATTCCTCCTTCATTGGCTTTACCGAGAAGGTGCTGCCGAAATTCCTTTAGCGCGGTGTCCGGGCGTTTTGAAACGGAGCGGCTGGCGCCCTTCGATACGCGCCCGCTGGCGCGGGCGCTACTCAGGGTGAGGAAAGAGCCTGTTCTGAGCTTGTCGAAGGGGTCGGGAGCGGGGCTCCGGAGACCCCCTCATCCCGAGTAGCGGCGAAGCCGCGTATCGAGAGACGGCTGCACCTCGGTTTCAGCAAGGGGTCTCTGCGCTAGGCGGGGCAGCCGGGACGGGGTAAACATGGCGGCTCAAGCCAGCCGGGAGAACATCGAAATGAAGCTCTATTACGACCCGATCACCGTCAATTGCCGCAAGGTCGTCGCCGGCCTCGACCTTGTGGGAGCCGGTTATGAGGACGAACTGCTCAGTTATTTCGGCGGCGACCACAAGAAACCGGAATTCCGGGCGGTCAACCCGAATGCCGAACTGCCGGCGCTGGTGGACGGCGACCTCGTGCTGTGGGAGTCCAACGCCATCCTCGTCTATGGGGCGGAGAAGAGCGGCAACGCGACAGCCTATCCGGCCGACCCGAAAATCCGCGCCGACATCGCGCGCTGGATGCTCTGGGAATGCAGCAAGTGGTTTGACGCCTGCTATGTCTATCTGGTCCAGAACGTGGTCAATCCCATTCTGGACGGCGCGCCGGACCCGGCTGTGCTCGCCGAGCATGAACCGACATTCCGGGGCCTTGCCTCGATCCTGGAGGCGGCGCTCGAAGGGCGCGAATGGCTGTGCGCGGACAATCCGACCATTGCCGACATCGCCGTCGCCGCGCCGATGCACCTTCACGCCGTGCAGAAGCTGCCGCTCGACGACTATCCGAACATAAGGGGCTGGATCGCCCGCGTGGAAGGGCTGCCCTGCTGGCAGAACTCGGACCCGGTCCCGCATATCCCGGCGGAGCTGCTGGCCAAACTCGCCTGAGCTGCGGGACGCGAGGAGGGTTGGAAGGATGGCGTATCCCGATTCAGCGGCGCCGATACGCGCCGACATTCTGGCGGCCCATGCCCGCGCCTGGGCGTGGATTGCAGCGCCCGGAAACTGGCTGACAGGCGCGGAGCGCGTCGCCATCGCCGCCGAGACGCGCCATGCGCGGGACTGCCGGCTTTGCGCCGCGCGCAAGAGGGCGCTTTCGCCGGAGGCCGTGACGGGCGAGCATGACGGGCCGGGCGTTCTCGAGCCGCCTATGGTGGAAATCGTCCACAGAATCGTCACCGACCCCGCGCGCCTGACACGCCGCTGGTTCGAGGCGCGTCTGGCCGAGGGCGTCGAGGTCACGCGTTATGTGGAGACGGTGGGCGTGGTAGCGGTGACGGTTTCGCTGGATACCTTCGCCCGCTCGATGGGCGTAGCGCCGCGCCGCCTGCCGGAGCCGAAACCGGGAGAGCCGTCGGGCTACCGTCCGGCTTCGGCGCGCATGGAGGAGGCGTGGGTGCCGCTGATCGTGCATGGCGAGGAAAGCGGAGCCGAGGCCGATATCTATTCCGGCACGAGAGGCGCCTATATCCTCATGGCGCTGACCCTGGTGCCCGAGGCGAAGCGGGCCTTTTTCGACCTCGTCGAGACGCAATATCTGCCGAGCCGCTGGATGCAGGCGTTCGACACCGAACACCGCGCCATCAGCCATGCGCAGATCGAGTTCCTGGCTGCGAGGATTTCCGCGCTCAACCAGTGCGTTTACTGAACCACCAGCCATGCGCTGCTGCTCCGTGAGAGCGGCCGGACAACAGGCGACAGTTACGATCTGGACGCGATCGTGAGCGGCGGCGGAGGCGGGGTCGCCGCCGGC
>JAJECF010000129.1 GCA_022822125.1 Alphaproteobacteria bacterium | reverse complement strand
CCCGGCCGTCATCGACCGGCGGACCCTCTACGAAACCTTCTACTGCGCCAGGGGCGAGATGGAGAACCGCATCAAGGAGTGCCAACTCGACCTCTTCGCCGACCGTACCTCCGCTACCGCCATGCGCGCCAACCAGCTCCGCCTCTGGTTCGCTTCCATGGCCTATGTCCTGCTCTCCGCGTTCAGACGCATCGCGCTCCCCGGAACCCGCCTCGCCAGAGCCACATGCGGCTCCATCCGAAACAAACTCCTCAAAGTCGGCGCCCAGGTCCGGCTCAGCGCAAGGCGCATCCGCATCGCCATGGCGTCCGCCTGCCCCCATGCCGACACCTTCGCCCAGGCTCACCGACGATTATGCAGCTGACCTGAGCCCAAGGCCTCGTAACCGCCCTCCCGTCAACAACAAGGAAACATCCCCCGGCAGCAACCGCGCCTCAGGCGCAACCCATACCCCTGCGCCCTCAAACCGAAAAACCGACCCGCTACAACAAATGCTCCGACACTCGCTGAAACTCGCCGGAAAAAACTCGCGGTGAGAAATCCGGGCTAGGCCTGGAGGCAATGCGCGATCCATGCGGCGGTCAGCTTCTCCTGGACATTGTTCTGCGAAAGCCGGCCTCTCAGCGTCGGGAAATCCACGAGGTCGAGCGGCTGGTCCTGGTTGAAGCAGGAATAGACCACCCGCTCCTCGCCGGTCTGCGGGTCCCGGTGGAGCTGGAGGCATTGCGCGCAGATCTCCTTCATCATGCACTGCATCGGCGAGTTGATCGACCCGACGGCCTTGTGCCCGGGCTTCAGCAGGTCGCGGAGCACGCCCCGCCGCGCGGCGTGAACCGCCGCCATCATGCCGTCGGAGCCGATGGCGAGAATGCGGTCCACCTCCGGGAGCGGGATCGGCGGCGGGCCCATCCGCCCCTCGCCATAGGCCGCCATCGCGTCCACGATATTGCCGGTATGGGCGAAGTCCTGCGGGCGGGCTGGGACGAAACCCGGCGCCTCGTCGCAGCACCAGACCACGACATCGGCCGCGGCCTCGATCTCGGCGGTCTTGTAGCGGTCGCCCACCGCCTTGTAGCCCGCGAAATAGAGCACGCGGCTGCCCGCCTCGCGCAGCGCCCGGCCGATCGAGAACAGCACCGCATTGCCGAGCCCGCCGCCGGCGAGCAGCACTGTCTCGCCCGCGGGAATCTCCGTCGGCGCGCCGGTCGGCCCCATCAGCACCACCGGCTCGCCCGGCCGGAGCGCCGCCGCGAGGTCGGAGGAGCCGCCCATCTCCAGAATGATCGTCGAGAGCAGGCCGCGCTCCCGGTCCACCCAGGCCCCGGTCATCGCGAGGCCCTCCATGGCCAGCACCGCGCCGCAGCGGCGAAGCGCATGGTTCTCGAAATTCTGGAGGCGATAGAACTGGCCCGGCCGGAAGGCCCGCGCCGCGGCAGGCGCCTCGACGACGACCTCGACGATCCCGGGCGTCAGCCGCGCGACCTCGTGAACGCGCGCGCGGAGCTCCCGGTTGGCGCGTTCGGCAAGGTCGCTCTCCGCGGCGGGAGGCCGTTCGGCCAGCAGCCGGCTTACCAGCGGATAGGCCTGCTTCACGCCGCCCATCGCCTTCACCACATTGCCGGCGAAGGAGGGGTGGAGGTCGCCGAAGAAGCTGACCGCGCGCCCGTCCGTCCGGCGCTGCATCACCACCTGGGGCACGGCCGGCTTCGCCGTCGGCTCGGGAACGACGGGGGCGCCCTCGTCGTCCACGGCCCGGAAATACCTGCCGTCGAGCGCAATGCCTTCGTTCTCGCGCGCCAGCACGGTATTGGGCTGGGTGCCGGCCGCCACCAGCACGGAGCGGGCCGGCAGCGACACGGTCTCGCCGTCTCCGGGGGCGCGCCGCCGGCCGTGCCCGTCGATTTCCACGCGCTCGAGGCGCAGCGCCGCCGCCCGGCCGCAGCCGTCCACCTCCACCGCCAGCGGCGACAGGCATTCGGCGAAGCGGATGCCTTCCTCCAGCGCCTTCGCCACTTCCTCGTGGTTCAGCGTGTAGCTCGGCGCGTCGATCAGCCGGCGCCGATAGGCGATGGTGACGCCGCCCCAGCCGCGCAGCAGCTCGCGCAGGCGCGGCGCCTCGCCGGCCGCGGCAGCCCGCGCCCGCTCCGCCCGGATCGCGCGGGCATGGGCGAGGAACTCCTCCGCAATCTCCGCCTCCTCCTCCGTCCAGGCGACCCGGCCATCCAGCGCCTCGCAGCGCGCGAGGAATTTTTCCACCTGCACCGGGTAATAGGCGAGCGACTCGGTCGCGGTGTCGATGGCGGTGAGCCCGCCGCCCACCACGACGACCGGCAGGCGTATCTGGAGATTGGCGATGCTGTCGGCGCGCGCCGCCCCGGTGAGCTGCAGCGCCATCAGGAAGTCGGAGGCCATGCGCACGCCGGGCGCCAGCGCATTCGGCATCGGCACATGGGTCGGCCGCCCGGCGCCCGCCGCCAGCGCCACATGGTCGAAGCCCCATTCAAACGCCTCGTCGAGCCCGAGCGCGCCGCCGAAGCGCACGCCGCCGACCATGGCGAAGGCCGCCCGGCGCTCCAGCAGCAGGCGCACCAGCTTGAGGAAGTTCTTGTCCCAGCGCACGGTGATGCCGTATTCGGCGACGCCGCCGAAGCCGGCCATGATGCGCCCGGACAGGTCCTCGCGAAGCTCCGCCATGTCGCGCACCGGCCGGAAGGCATGGCGCGCGCCCGCCTCGTCCACGCCCGAGAGCGCGGCCGGCAGCGGCTCGATCTTGAGCCCGTCCACCGCCACCACCCGGTGCCCGTCATTCATCAGGTGGTGGGCGAGGCTGAAGCCGGCCGGGCCGAGGCCCACGACGAGCACCTGGCGGCCGCTTTCCGGCAGCGGCAGCGGGCGGGTGAAATTCAGCGGGTTCCAGCGCGTCAGCAGGCTGTAGACCTCGAATCCCCAGGGCAGGTCGAGCACATCCTTCAGCACCCGCGTCTCGACCTGCGGAATGTCGACCGGGTCCTGTTTCTGGTAGATGCAGGACTTCATGCAGTCATTGCAGATGCGGTGGCCCGTCGCGGCGCAGAGCGGGTTGTCGATGCACACGGTCGCAAGCGCGCCCAGCGCCCAGCCCTCGGTCTTGAGGAGCTGCATCTCGGAGATTTTCTCCTCCAGCGGGCAGCCGGCGAGCTCGACATCGAACGCCGTCCTGCCGAACGCGCCCGTGCGGCGGTCGCGCAGGCCGCGCGCGCAGCTGTCCTTGCCCTGGTTGTGGCAGAAGATGCAGTAATGCGCCTGGTCGAGCGTGGCCTTCAGGTCCATGCCGTTGTCGGTGAGCCCGAAGCCCTCCCGCCGGCGCAGCCGCGATTCGGGGAGTTCGTGGGCTTCCGCGCCGTTCTCCGTGCGGCGCTCCGTTTCGATGAGCCGCATGGGGTCGATGCGCCCCGGCTGCCTGAACAGTACGCCCCCGCCATGGCGCGCCCGTCCCTCCGGATGGTGGAGCGCCCAGGCGGCATAGCGCGCCGCCGCTTCCAGCGCCTCGCCGGAGGCCGCCTCGTCCGCGAGCCAGCCCATGACGGCGCCGGCGAAGGTTTCTTCGTCGACCGGTACCGGCATATGCGCCGCGAGCGCCGCCTCGACCGCCGCGCCGTCCAGCGCCGCCGCCTCCGCCGGCTTCACCGCGCGGGCGGCGCGGCGCTGCACGAACAGCCGCTTGCAGCGATAGACGGGCGCGAGCGCCGTGTGCCGCTCAGAGAGCGCCGCCGTTTCCGCCTCGATGGCGAACAGGCGGGCGAGGAAGCCGTCGAGCGCCGGCGCCAGCGCCAGGACAAGCGCCGACTCCGCTTTGGGCTCCAGCGCGCCCGGCGTCTCGCGGGCGGCCTCCAGGTCTGCGCGCAGCGGCTCGTCGAGGCTCTCCAGGAACAGCGTATCGAGCCGTAGCAGCCCGTCGCGGCAATAGAGGTCCTCGAAGCTGAGACCGTCGGCAAGGGTGAGGTCGGTCATGGAATGCGGAGACTACCTGACGCGCCGGAGCCCGCCCGGTATTGCCGGGCCGGGCGAGGCTCTCTAACTAGGCGCTCCATGTTCGACCGGCAAGCGACCCCGTGCCGCGCCGTCACCGTCTGGCTCCTCTTCATGGCGGGCGCCGTGGCGGCGATGGTCTCGATCGGCGGCATAACGCGGCTCACCGAATCGGGCCTGTCGATGGTGGAATGGCGCCCGCTGATCGGCTGGCTGCCGCCGCTCTCCGAGGCCGAATGGCAACGGATTTTCGCCCTCTACCGGGAGACGCCGGAGTTCCGGCAGGTCAATTTCGCCATCGACCTCGAGGGCTTCCGGGCGATTTTCTGGTGGGAATATGTTCACCGCCTCTGGGGCCGGCTGCTCGGCCTGTTCTTCATCCTCCCCTTCGCCTGGTTCTGGCTGCGGGGCCGGATCGACCGGCCTCTTCTGCCGCGCCTGGTTCTGCTGCTGGCGCTCGGCGCCCTTCAGGGGCTGATTGGCTGGTGGATGGTGCGGAGCGGCCTCGCCGACCGGCCGGATGTAAGCGCCGCGCGGCTCGCCATCCATCTGGGCATGGCGCTCGTCATCTTCGCCCTGCTCCTCTGGACGGCGCTCGACCGCATGCGCCCGCAGCCGGGCGCGCGCTCGCCGTCCGCCTGGCTGCTGCTCGGGCTGATCGGCATTGCGATCCTGAGCGGCGCGCTGGTCGCCGGCAATAATGGCGGCCTCATCTACAACAGCGTCCCGCTCATGGACGGCGAATTCGTGCCGGCGGACTATCGCAGCGAACGGAGCTGGCTCGCCGACGCGCTGGAAAACCCGGTGACGGCCCAGCTTCACCACCGCCTGCTGGCGATGGCGGTCCTGCTGGCCGTCATTGCGGCCTGGCTTCGGGCGGGCGGTGTCCGGGCCGGCGCGCCGGAGCATGTCCTGCTCGCCGCGGCGCTGCTTCAGTTCGGCCTCGGCGTGGCGGCGCTGCTTGCCGTTGCGCCGCTCGGCCTCGCGGCGCTGCATCAATTCGGCGCCGTGCTGCTATTGACCGCCGCTCTGTTGCGCACCCACGGGGCTGTCGTTCCTGCAAGTATAAAATCCGGGAATACAGATAATTTTTCAGCAATACAGTAAAGAATCACAGAGGCATGTAAGAAAATCACGAGTAGGACAATATAAATCCCAATATAGCCGTCATTGAAAATTCACTGATTTCATGCGAATTTATCTGATCTCGGCACTTATCTGGACTTGAGGAGTTCTTTGGCAATGGCGGAACGACTGGCCGAAACGGCCGAGGATATCTCGCGGCTGGCTTTCGGTTTCATGGCTTCCAAGGCGCTGTTTACGGCGTTGCATGTCGATGTTTTCAGCCAGCTCGCGGACGGGCCGAAAACCGCGGCCGCAATCGCTGCGGCGACGAGCGTGCCCGTCAACAGGATCACGACGCTGATGACGGCGCTGACGGCGATCGGTCTCGTGGACCGGGAAGAAGAGCGCTATTTCAACGCGCCGGCGGCGACGTCCTTTCTGGTGCGCGGCGCGCGCCATGATTTCGGCGACTATCTGCGCTACCAGATCGACCGGCAGATGTATCCGTTCCTGACCCAGTTGAACGAGGTAATGGACGGCTCGCTCGACCCCGAGGCCGTGGACAGCTACCAGCACTGGATGTCCGACCCGGAGCAGGCCGTGCTCTACAGCGAGGCGCAGCATGCGGGCTCGCTCGGTCCCGGCCGCACGCTCGCGCGGCTGGTCGATCTGTCGGGCTGCCACAACCTGCTCGATATCGGCGGCGGCACGGGTGCGATGACTATCCGGCTGCTGGAGACCTTTCCCGACCTCGTCTCGACGATTATCGACTTCCCCAATGTCGCCGAGATCGGCTGGCGCTTCGTCGCCGAGGCCGGCATGGTGGACCGGGTGCGCTACATCCCCGGCAATGCGCTGATCGCGGATTGGCCGACCGAGCAGGACGCGATCCTGATGTCCTATCTGTTCAGCGGCGTCCCAGGCTCCGAACTGCCGCGGCTGGTGCAACAGGCCTATGACTGCCTGGCGCCGGGCGGCCATTTCATCGTCCATGACTTCATGGTGGAGGACGACCGCACCGGCCCGCCCATGGCGGCGCTCTGGCAATTGCAGCATATGGCCTTCACGCCGGAGGCGCGCTCGGTCACGCCCGGCTGGCTGAAGAGCCGGATGCTGGAAGTCGGCTTCGCCGTGCCCCGGGACGAGGAAATGGTGCCGGGCATGACCCGGCTGATCCACGCCCGCCGGCTGGATTAGCGCGCGACCGGCCGCCTCAGCCGCTCACCAGGATGAGGATGCCGGTAACGACCAGCAGGATGCCGGTGATTTCCAGGCGCGTGCTGCGCTCCTTGAAGATGACGATGCCGGCGGCGAAGGTGAAGACCAGTTCGATCTGGCCGAGCGCGCGGACATAGGCGACGTTCTGCAGCGTCATGGCGGTGAACCAGCCGATCGAGGAGACGGCGCCGGCGAAGCCCGCCAGGCTCGCCCAGCGCCACGACCTCAGCACGGCCCCCAACTGGCCGGGCTCCCGCCAGGCCATCCACAGCGCCATGCCGATCGTCTGGGCGAGGATGACGAAGGCGAGCGTGAAGCCCGCCTGCATCAGGAAGCCCGGCCCTTCCCCGGAATCGGGGTCTCCGAGCGAGAGCGACGCCGCCCGGAAGGCGACCGCCGATATGCCGAACAGCGTGCCGGAGAAAATGCCGATGAGTGCCGTCCGCTCGGTCCATCCGAGCCACAGCCTGCGCCAGTCAAGCTCGCTCTTCGCGGTGGAGAGCAGCATGACGCCGATCAGGCTGACGAAGATCGCCACCGCGCCGGCAAGGCCCACGCCGTCGCCGAGAATGACCAGGCCGAACAGCGCCGCCTGCACGGTTTCCGTCTTGGAGTAGGTGGTGCCGACCGCGAAGTCGCGGAAGGAGAAGAGCCAGACCAGACAGAAGGTTGCGCCGATCTGCGTCACCCCGCCGAGAAGGCCGTAGATGAAGAATGCCGCATTGGGCTCGGGCCAGTCCATCCCGGCGCCGTAATGCAGCGCCAGCACATAGGCGGCCAGCACCGGGACCCCGTAACCGAACCGCGAGAAGGTCGCGCCCGAATTCGAGAGCACGCCCTTTAGGTGCTTCTGGACGGCGCTTCGGAGGTTCTGGCAAAAGGCGGCGAAGATCGTGACCGGAATCCAGAGTTCGATCAACGGGCGAAGGCCTCCGTAATCCGGTCGCGCAGCATGCCGAGGCGGTCTCCGCCCCAGAACAGCTCGTCCCTGAACAGGTAGCTCGGCACGCCGAATACGCCGAGTTCTTCCGCTTCCTTCTGGTTGGCGTCATGCCGCTGCCGGCCCTCGCCTTGCGCCCAATCGGCGAAGTCCGAGGCCGGGACGCCCGCTTCCTCCAGCACCGAGGCGATGACGGCCGGGTCCTCGATCTCCAGATCGCGCTTCCAGAAGCGCTCGAACACGCGGTCGATATAGGGTTCGAACCGCCCGTGGTCCTGCGCGCGCAGCATGCCGATATGCGCGAGGGAGCTGTCGAAAATCTTCTGCGGGCCACGCACGGTCAGCCCGGCCTGGTTGGCGAGCCGCCTTGCGTCCATATAGCTGTAGAGCACGCGGCGCCATTGGTGCGGATTGCGGGTCTCGACCGCGCCCAGGAAATCCGGGATCTCCAGCGTATAGGGCTTCCAGACCGGCGTGATGTCGAATTCCGTCGCGAGTTTCAGCGTCGGACCGATGGCCAGATAGGCATAGGGGCTCTTGACGTCGATATAGACGGTAAGTTCGGGGGCGTCGGTCATGGGGCCGTGCGATTCCTCGGTGACGTTTGCGCTATGACGGGGTGTTGTCGTCCGGCCATTTCCACACGACCTGCCCGTCTTCGAACACGGCTAGCGGCGTGCCGTTCTGCGCCGCCCGCCGCCATCCCTGCCCGGCGGCCCTCTGCATCGCTGCATCGACCTTTTCGAGGTCCAGATGCGGCGGCCACTCGCGCACATCCCCTTTGGGGGGCGGAATTGGGCTCATTGCCTGGATTCCTCCAGCAACACCGGCACGGGGCCTGAACTATCGTATATGAGCGCATTATCCGCCAGCGGACGATAAACGCGCTCGAAATTTTTCGCCCGGCGAAAAAGCGACAGCGAACGACCGCTGCCGGCATATTGTGCCCGCCTTCGGAGACTCGCTGCCGGACGCGGGCGATGGCCGCTTCCGGCGTCGGCAGAAATTGCGTCGCGAAGGTCGTCTTCCCGGCCCCGTTCCCGCCGCCGATAATCAGTATTCTCTTGTTCGCCAATATCCGGATGCCGCCAATGAAGGAAGACGCGGTATAGTCGAATCGCTCGGCTGCCGCTTGCGGGAGGGAAGAAAATGGCATGCATCGCGCCTGGTGTCGAACCGGCGGACGCCGCATGACCGGCTTGCGGGAACGCGCGCCGATGGACCCGGAGATGCGGGCCTTCCTCGACGCGACGACGGATAACGCAACGCAGGCGCTCGATCCGCTTGAGACGCCGCTGCCGGAGATGCGCCGGGCGATGGAGGCCGGGCGGATCGGCTATGCCTCAGGCGGGCCGGCCATGCGCGAGGCCCGGGACCGGGCGCTGGAAGGGCCGGGGCGGCAGATCCTCGCGCGCTTCAACATGCCGGAGGCCGAGGGGCCGCTGCCGGCCTTCGTGCTGCTGCACGGCGGCGGCTGGACCTGGAACACGATCTATACCGGCGACCGCACGGCGCGCGAATACGCCGCCCGCACGGGCGTCGCGGTGGTCGCGCCCGACTACTCGCTCTCCCCGGAATACAAGTTTCCCCAGGCGCTGAACGAATGCGTGGCGGCGCTCAGGGCGGTGCGCGCCCGCGCCGGGGAATGGGGCATAGACCCGGACCGGATCGCTGTCGGCGGGGATTCGGCCGGCGGCAATCTCGCGCTTGCCGCCGCGCTCGTGCTGCGCGACGAGGGCGAGGACTGGCTGCGCGGCGCGCTGCTCAATTACGGCGTGTTCGACAGCGATTTCACCCGCGAGAGCTACCGGCTCTACGGCGGCGGCGACCTCTATCTCTCGACGCGGCTCATGCGCTTCTTCTGGAGCAATTATGTGCGCACGCCCGACCAGATGACGCATCCGCTGGCCGCGCCGTTGCGCGCCGAGCTTGCCGGCCTGCCGCCGCTGCGCATCGCGGCGGCGGAGCTGGACGTGCTGGCGGACGAAAGCCTGGCGCTCGCGGGGAAGGCCAGGGCCGGCGGGGTCGATACCGAATATGCGCTCTATGAGGGCGTGACCCACGGATTTCTCAGGGCCGCCGCCTCGGTCGCCAGGGCGGAGCGCTGCCTCGCCGAAGGCGCCCTCTGGCTGAAACGCATTCTCGCCTGAAAGAACCGGAGCAACGACACGATGCCGGACGAACGACTTTCCTATTACTTCACCATGGCCTCGCCCTGGACCTATCTCGGCCATGACGAGGCGATGGCGCTCTGCCGCAGGCACGGCGTCGCCGTGGACATCCTGCCGGTGGACCTCGCCGATGTGTTCTCGATCTCGGGCGGGCTGCCCCTGCCGCAGCGCGCGCCGCAGCGCCGGGCCTACCGCCTGGTCGAATTGCAGCGCTGGCGGGCGCGGCGCGGGGCGGACCTCAACCTGCATCCGAAACACTTCCCGGCCCCTGCCGACAAGGCCAATTGCATGGCGGTGGCGGCCGTCATGGGCGGGCTCGACGCGGCGGCGCTGGCGCGCGCGCTGATGCGCGGCGTCTGGGCCGAGGACCGCAATATCGGCGATGACGGCGACCTTGCGGCCATCGCCGACGCCGCGGGCTTCGACGGGGCAGGGCTGCTCGCGGAAGCCGGCAGCGCGGCGGTGCAGGACCGCTACCGCGAACAGACCGAGCGGGCCAAGGCTGCGGGCGTGTTCGGCGCGCCCACCTATATCTGGCGCGGGGAACCCTTCTGGGGCCAGGACCGGCTGGACTTCCTCGCCCGGGCGCTGGCGGGCGAGACCGAACCCGTCGCCCTGCCCGAGGAGGCGTGAGGCGGCCCCCATGACGGACAGGCTCATCGACTATTATTTCTGCATGAACTCGCCCTGGGTCTATCTCAGCCAGCGCCGGCTGGAGGACATCGCGGGGGGGCAGGGCGCGCGCATCGCCTATCATCCCGTCGATCTTCGCGAGATGATGCTCCGCCTGATCGGTATGGACGACCCGCCTGAGCGCTCGGAACTCCACCGGGCCTACGGCAAACGCGACATGCAGCGCTGGGCGGAGTTCTACCGCCTGCCGCTTTCCGACGAGCCGCGCTACTACCCCGTCTCGCAGCACCTGGCGGCGCGGGTGGTGGTGGCCGCCGACCGCTTCGGCGCTGATGTCGCCCCGCTGGTGCTCGCCCTGCCGCGCGCCGTCTGGGCGGAGGACCGCGATATCGCCGACAAGGCGGTGCTGACCGCCATTTGCGAGGAATGCGGCCTGCCGGGCGATATCCTGCTGCGCGCTGCCGACGACACGGAGACGCTGGAGCGTTTCGGCGCGAACACGGACGAGGCGCTGGCGCGCGGCGTGTTCGGCATTCCGAGCTATGTGGTCGGGGGTGAGATCTTCTGGGGCCAGGACCGGCTGGACTTCGTCGAACGCGCGCTCGCCGCCGCGTGAGGCGTCTGCACGGCGGCGACCTCGGCCATGCCCGCCGGGCTTTCGGCGAGCCGAAGGGCGGCTGGATCGACCTTTCGACGGGTGTCAATCCGTGGCCCTGGCCGGCGCCGCCGCTTTCGCCGGACGCGCTGACCCGGCTGCCCTCCGAAGCGGGCCTCGCCGGCCTCGCCGCCGCCGCTGCGCGGGCCTTCGGCGCGAACCGCGCGCTGCCCGCGGCCGGCGCGCAGGCGGCGATCCAGCACTTGCCCCGCTGCCTGCCGCCCGGCGATGTCGTGGTCGTCTCGCCCACCTATAGCGAACATGCGCCGGCCTGGGAGGCGGCGGGCCACCGGGTGCGCCTCGTTGCGGAGCCGGAACCGGCCGGGGTGCTGGTCCTCGCGAACCCGAACAATCCCGACGGCCGCTCCTGGCGGCCCGAAGAACTCCTTGCAGTGGATTGCGGCCTGCTGGTCGTGGACGAGTCCTTCATCGATGCCACGCCCGAGCTTTCGCTTGCGGGTCAGGGGCATGTCGTTGTGCTGCGGTCCTTCGGCAAATTCTACGGCCTGCCGGGGCTGCGGCTCGGTTTTGCGCTCGGCCCCGACCGCCTGCTCGACGAACTTGAGGCCCGCCTCGGCCCCTGGCCGGTGTCGGGTCCGGCGCTCGAAATCGGCGCTCTCGCCTATCGGGACGACGGCTGGGCCGCCGAAACGCGCATCCGCCTGAGGCGGGCGGCGGCGCGGCTCGACGAGGCGCTGGCCGCGCGCGGTTTCGAGCTCTTGGGCGGCACGGCGCTGTTTCGCTTCGTCGCCGGCGAGGGCGGAGCGGCGCGCTTCGCCCGCCGCGGCCGCTGGGTGCGCAGCTTCCCGGACATGCCGGGCCGCATCCGCCTCGGCCTGCCGCCCGATGAAGAGGCCTGGGCGCGGCTCGCGCGCCTATGAGCCGCCCGAGGAAAGCCCCGCCGCGCGGCGGGGCTTTCCTCGGGCGGGCTTACGGCGAGAAGGAGACCGTGTCCGGGATCTCCGTGATCTCGCTGTATTTGAGCATCGCTTCCTTCATGCGCCGCTCATTGTGGCCCAGAAGGTTGTTCCACTCCGCCCACCAGTTCAGGAATTTCTTGAAGGTGGGGTCCATCTCGCTACGGATGCCGAAATAGCCCGGCAGCGCGGCGCGCGGCTTCGGATTGTTGAAGGTGCCGAGCTCGGGGTTCTTCTCCTTGGCGATCATGCTGGACAGAACCGTGGTGGTGAAGGCGTCGGCCCGCCCCGACTTGACCGCGAGGATGATCTGCGAGAACTCCTTGAACTGTATCTGCGTCGCCTTGGGTGCCCATTTCTCCAGCAGGAGCTGGTCGGAGGTGCCCGTCATCACCGCGACCTTGACATCCGGATTATTATAGTCGGCCCAGTTCTTGCCGCCGAAATCCTTGTTGTTCACGGTCACCCATTCGATCCAGTAGATCGGGCCGGCGAAGTCGATCGCGGTCGCGCGCACCGGCGTCGCCTGCATGCCGGCCGCAAAATCGACCTTGCCGGAGGAGATCGCAAGCACCAACTCGCTCCAGCCGCCGACCTCGACCATGTTCAGCTCGACCTTGAGCTCCTTGGCCACGTCCTTCGCCATCTCGATGAGCGCGCCGCCCCATTCGTTGGTGTCCTTGTCCTTCACGAAATAGGGCGGGTAGTTGAATACGGCGAATTTGACCTCGCCGCTGCTCTTGATCCGCTCCCAGGTGGACTCCGCCTGGCCCGCAGTCGTTCCGCCGACCAGAAGCGCCGCAGCCATGAAGGCCGAGGCGAGCGTTGCGAAAATTCTCTTCATGAGGCCCTTCCTCCTTGTGAGAGACGCGGGATATTCCGCCGTAGGCGGCCGGCGGGCAAGGAGATTATCCCGCCGCGTCCGTTTCGCGCGCCGCCAGCGCGGGTTCGCCCAGCAGCGCGGCGAGTGGCGCGATGCTCTCTGCATCCCGAAGTCCGGCCGCGGCCGCCTTGAGCGCTCTGCTCCGCTCCGGCGTTGCGACGGCACCGGCGAGGCGGTCGAACTTGGCCTCGACCTCCTCCTGCGGCAGCGGCGCTTCGGGATAGCCGCGCGCAATGTCGGACCGGCGCGACAGGCTGGAGCCGTCCCGGAGCGCCAGTGTTACCTCCCCGGCGTAGAAATCCGGGAACAGCGCCTCGAACTCGCCCCTGTCGCGCACGACTTGCGTGTTGGCGGCCAGGCGCGCGACCTCGGCGTCGCTCCGCCGGAGGTCCCGGAACAGGTCGGTGAAATCGAGGCCGCCGCGCGCAAGCCGCACCGGCAGCACATACTGGGCGGAATGGCTCTTGAGCGGATTGTCGTCCACGCAATGGCAGCCGGACTCGGCGAAACGGAGCCGGACGGACTCCACATCCCGCGCGGCGATCCCGTGCTCGACGACGAGGCCCGCCAGCGCATCGAGCGCCGGATGCAGGAAGGCGACGCAAGGGTAGGGCTTGACCGCGAGTTCCGTCACGCCGAGCCAGCTCGTTCCGAGGCCTTCCAGCAGCGGTTCCGCCGATGCGATGCGGCTGAAGGCGTGGAGCGCATTGTGGCCGCCGTCGAAGATGCGGTCGGGCGCCCCGAAACCGCCTTCCGCGAGCAGGGCGGCAGTGACGCCGTTGCGCGCCGCCATGCCCATCTGGAAGGGGCGGGCGTCCTCGCGCGGGTCGTCCTCCCAGGCCATCAGCCCCGAGGCCTGGAGGCCGGCGAGGCCGAGCGCGCGGACGGTTTGCCCGGCGTCCAGCTTCAGCAGGACGGCCGCGGCGGCGGCGGCCCCGAAGGTTCCGCAGACCGCGGAAGGGTGGAAGCCGAGCGCATAGAGCTCCTTCGGCTTCATCGCCATCGAAACCCGGTAGGCCACCTCGCAGCCTGTGGCGACGGCTGCCAGCAGCGCCCGCCCGCTGCGCTCGCGGGCCTCGCAAAGCGCCAGCGCCGTCGGCAGCATGACCGCAACGGGATGCAGGATCGCTTCCGGGTGGTGCGGCTCCATATCGACCGCATAGCCGCGCGTGCCGTTGGCGAGCGCGGCCGTGACGATATCCGTCTTCATCGCCTGGCCGATCAGCGTCGCCGGCCCCCGCCCGCCATGCGCCGCTGCGAAAGCCCCGACGCCGGCGCTGGAGGTGACGAGCGGATGGGTGGCGGCGGCCAGCGTGCCGACGCCGTCGAAGACCAGCAGGGCGATATAGTCCGCAACATCCGCCGGCAAGGTGTCGAAGGACCGCGAAGCGACGAATTCCGCAAGCGCTTGCGTGACGGGGGCTCTCGGCATCGGCAGGCTCCCTCCTGCGGGGCCCCGGAACGGGCGCCGGCTGCTATTGACCCGGCTTTACGGCCCCTATACGGAACGGGCGGCGACACTGTCAAACAAGTGCGTCGCAGGCCTTTTGGGGGACAGCCAGGGGCGGATCGGGGTTCATATGGCACAGGACGGTTCCGGCAACCTTATGAACGGCGCGGAGGCGATGGTCCGGATGCTGGGGGCGCATGGCGTCCGGCATATTTTCGGTCTTTGCGGGGACACGACGCTGCCCTTCTACGACGCGCTCTACCGCCTCGACCACGGCATCGAGCACATATTGACGCGCGACGAGCGCTCCGCGGCCTATATGGCGGACGGCTATGCGCGCGTGACGCACCGGCCCGGCATCTGCGAGGGCCCGTCCGGCGGCGGCGCGACCTATATCCTGCCGGGGCTGGTGGAGGCGAACGAGTCTTCCGTGCCGATCCTCTCGATCACCTCCGATGTCGCTGTTTCCTCACGCGGCCACTACCCGCTGACCGAGCTCGACCAGGACGGGCTGATGCGCCCGCTAACCAAGTGGAACGCGGTCGTCAACCGTTCCGACATGCTGCCCGACATGGTGCGCGCCGCCTTCCGCGCCATGACCTCGGGCCGGCCGGGCGCGGCGCATCTGGGCTTCCCCATCGACGTGCAGCGCGCGCCCGTCGATCCGGATACGATCTGGGCTGAGCCGCGCCACACCGCCTATCCGGCCTTTCCCGCAGCGCCGCCGGAGGAAGACGCGGCGGCGGTGCTGGAGGCGCTGCTGTCCGCCCGGTTCCCGGCGATCGTCTGCGGCGGCGGCATCGTGCTTGCGGGCGGCGAAGACGAGTTCCGCCGTTTCGTCGAGCGGCTCGACATCGCCGTGGCGACCACCGTTTCCGGCCAGGGCAGCCTGCCGGAGACGCATCCGAACAATGTGGGCGTGGTCGGCGCCAATGGCGGCGTGCCGGCAACCCGCGAATTGCTGGAAGCGGCAGACCTCGTGGTCTTCATCGGTTGCCGGGCGGGTTCGGTCACGACCGAGCGCTGGCGGACGCCGGCAAAGAGTGTGCGCATCCTCCATCTCGACTGCGACCCGCATGTCATCGCCGCTTCCTACCGGACGGAGGCCGCGATGGTCTGCGATGCCCGGCTGGGGCTCCGGGCGCTCAACCATCTGCTCGACGCACGCGAGGCCCCGCCTGCGGGCTTCGGCGGGGCGGCGGCGGTTGCGCCCGCCAGGGCGAAGAAATGGGCGGCGTTCCGGCCGTTGGCGGAGAGCCGCGACCGGCCGATCAAGCCCGAACGGACCATCGCCGCGCTGCGCGCCGTGCTCGATGACGACGCCATCGTGGTCGCCGACCCCGGCACGCCCTGCCCCTATGTGTCCGCCTATTACGAGTTGCGGACCGCCGGCCGCACGCTCTTCTCCAACCGGGCGCATGGCGCGCTCGGCTACGCCATGTCCGCCGCCATGGGGGCCTGGGTGGGCCGCCCGGACCGCAAGGTCGTCTCGCTGATGGGCGACGGCAGTTTCGGTTTCACCTGCGGGGAGTTCGAGACGGTCACGCGGCGGCGGATGCCGATCACCTTCGTGGTGTTTTCCAACGCCGTGTTCGGCTGGATCAAGGCGGGCCAGCGGGCCGGTTTCGGCGAGCGCTATTTCTCCGTCGATTTCGACCGTTCCGATCATGCCGCCATCGCCTCCGCCTTCGGGGTCAAATCCTGGCGGGTGGAAGACCCCGACATGCTCGAAGCCACGCTCAGGGAAGCCGTGGAGCATGACGGCCCGGCGCTGGTCGATGTCATCAGCCAGCCGCTGAACGAAGCGGCCGCGCCCGTGAGCGAGTGGATCGCGTGAGCCGCCGGAAGATCGAGCGGCTGCGGGTTCATGTCGTCGAGGTCCCGGTCCAGGCGGTCCACTCCCATGGCAGCGGCGATGTCGCGGGCGTCAACAGCGCCATTCTGGAGGTCACGACCGACGACGGCCTGACCGGATGGGGCGAGGCGTCGCCCTGGCCCGTCTTCACCGGCACGGTCGAGGCGAATGCGGCGGCGCTGCATGTCCATCTGCGCCCGCATCTGCTGGGCCGGGACCCCGTGCAGGTCGAGAGGCATATGGCGATGGCGGACTGCGTTGTCGTCGGCTGCCCGGAGGCGAAGGCCGCGCTCGAAGCCGCGCTTCTCGACATAACGGGACAGATAAGCGGCCTTTCGGTTTCGGAGCTTGTGGGCGGCCGCCACCGCGACCGTGTGCCGCTCAGCTTCTCCGTCGCCAATCCCGATTTCGACGCCGATCTCGACGATATCGCCCGCATCACGGGCGACGGCGTACGCATCCTCAAGATCAAGACCGGCTTCGACGACCACAGCTTCGACCGGATGCGTCTGGAAAAGCTGCGCGCGCTCTACGGTGACGCCGTCAGCCTGCGCATCGACTACAACCAGGGGCTGAGGGCCACGGACGCCATCCGCACGCTGCGCGACCTGGAGAGCTTCGGGCTCACCTTCATCGAACAGCCGGTGAAGCGCCACGAACGCGCCGCGCTCGCGGAAATAACCCGTGCGTTGGACACGCCGGTCATGGCGGACGAGTCGGTGTTCGACCCGCGCGAGGCGATGGAGGGCGTCTCGATGCGGCTTGCGGACATCTTCGCGCTCAAGATCATGAAGTCGGGCGGCATAAGGCGCGCGCTGGAAGTGGCGGCGATCGCGCGCCTCGGCGGCATCGACGTCTATGGCGGCTGCATGTTCGAGACCGGCATTGCGCACGCTGCAGGCGCGCATCTGATGGCCGCCCTGCCGGAGCTGCATCTCGGCTGCGAGTTCTACATGTCCTCCTACTATCTCAAGGAGGACATACTGGCCGAGCCGTTCCCCGTGCGGGACGGCATGGTGTATGTGCCCGACGGGCCGGGCCTCGGCATTGCGGTCGATCCCGACCGGCTGGCCAAATACCGGACCCTGCTGTTCGAATGACGGGCGAGTCCGCCGCTCCTCCGCTGAAAGTCGCGCTCGGCGGCTTCGGCAATGTCGCGGGGCAACTCGTCGAGGCCGTCCGGGCGAGGCCGGAGCTGGAAATCGCCGCCATATCTGCCCGCGACCTGGAGCGCGCCCGGCGGCGGGCGGCGGCGCTCGGCCTGGAGGCGCAGGTCGCGCCGGCGGAGCGCCTGCCGGATCATGCCGGCGTCATCGTGGAATGCGCGACCTATGAAGGCTTCCGCGCCGTTGTGGAGCCGGCGGTGCGCGCGGGCGCGCATGTCGTCTGCGTCAGCGTCGGCGCGCTCGCCGTCAATCTGGACCTGATCGACCTCGCTGGCGCGCATGGCGGCACGCTCCATATCGCCAGCGGCGCCATGCCGGGCCTCGATATCCTACGGGCGGCGCGCGAGGCGGGCATCCGGTCCGTGCGGCTGACCTCGCATATCCGCCCGGAATCGCTTGCGCATGAGAGCTATGTGACGGAGCGCGGCATCGATCTCGGCGCGGCCGGGCCGGTCGCGGTCTTTTCCGGCAGCGCCCGCGAAGCCGCGCGGCATTTTCCGCGTCATTTCAATGTCGCGGTGGCGCTCAGCCTTGCCGGCGTCGGGCTCGATGCGACGGAGATCGAGATTTTCGCCGATGCGCGCCTGCCGGGCGCCCGGCACAGGCTGCGCGTCGTGTCGGAGGCGGTGGAGCTCGACATGACCTCGCAGAACCTGCCCTCGCCGGAGAACAACCGGACGAGCCGCATCGTCGCGCCGAGCATCCTGGCGGCGCTGCGGGAATTGCGGGCGCCGCTCCGGGTGGGAAGCTGAACCCCATGCGCCTCTCGGACCGCGACAGGGCGATGCTGGACGGGGCGGAAGGCGCGGTGTTGCGCGAGGCGATGGAGGCGCTCGTCCAGCTCGGCGAGGCCTTCGATGCCGAGGAGATGGTCGATATCGGCTACGCCCATGTCCATGCCGGCATGGCGATGTATCTGGGCGATGTCGAACTGATGGAGCGGCTGGCGCGGGACGGCGCGCGCATGGCGGTGCCGGCCTCCAGCAATATCGCCAATGCGGACATGGCGCACTGGCCGGCGACCGGCGCGCCGGAAAAGCTCGCCAGGCTCCAGCAGCGGGCGGAGGCCGCGCACAGGGCCATGGGCTCCAGCCCCTGCTTCACCTGCACGCCCTACTGGGCCGGGCACTGGCCCACATGGAACACGCATATGGTCTCGATCGAGTCGGGCGTGACCGTGTTCTGCAACTCCGTTCTGGGCGCGCGCTCGAACCGGGACGGGTTCTTCGCCGTCTATGCCGGCATGACCGGGCGCTACCCGAAATTCGGCCTGCATCTGGAGGCCAACCGCCGGCCGACGCACCGGTTTGCGGTGGAGGCCAGCCCGGAGGGCACCTCGGATTTCACCGCGCTCGGTTACGCCATAGGCGGCCATGCCGCCAATGCGGTGCCGCTGGTTTCAGGGCTTTCACGCCGTCCGAGCCTCGATGAACTGGACGCGCTCGGCGTCGGCATGGCCACTTCGGGCGGCGTGGCGATGTTCGTGCTGCCGGGGGTGACGCCGCCCTTTGCGGAAGACGACGAGACCCGCCTGGCGGCCGGCCTGCCGGAATTCCGGGTGGATGACGTGGCGCTGAGCGCCGTCTATGAGGAATTCTGCAGCCCGGAAGCGGTCGGTTTCGACATCGTCCACCTGGGCTGCCCGCACGCCTCCTTCGAGGAAATGAAGCATTACGCCGCCCTGCTCGACGGGCGCCGCGTCCACGGCAATGCCGAACTCTGGATCACGACCAATCGCAATGTCCGCGAAATGGCGCGCGACGCCGGCCTTCTCACCGTCATGGAAGGGGCGGGCGCGAAGGTCATCGCCGACACCTGCCCGATCTCCTGCCATTTCGCGCGGACCTGCTCGCCGGACCCCGCGCTCGGCGTCGAGCCGCCGGAACTCCGGGCCATCGTGGTCGATTCGGCCAAGCAGGCGCGCTACATCCGCGACATGATCCACTGCCCGACGCTCTTCACCTCGACGGAGAACGCGGTGGCGACGGCCGTCTCCGGCCGGTTCGCGCCGCGCTGGTAGCAGGGCGGTGGCGGCGCGGTTCACGGGGCGCGGACTCGTCAAGGGCAAGGCGCGGGGCGCGGCGCTGCTCTCGGCGACGCCGGTGTCCTTCCTCGGCGACCTCGATATTCGCACCGGCCGCGTCACCGGCGCGCTGAGCGACCTTCGCGGGCGCAGCATCGCGGGCCGCGTGCTGATTGTGCCCTCGACGCGAGGCTCGGCCGGGGCCTGGCGCTTCATCCACCAGTTGAAGCAGCACGGCACCCATCCGCTCGCCATTCTGACGGACGAGCTGCCCGACCCGTCCGTGGTCCAGGGCGCGATCCTCTCCGGCATTCCCGTCATCGCTGGCGTGGCGTCGGCGCTCATGGACACGGTCGGCGACAACAGCCTGCTCGCGGTGGACGGCGAGGCCGGCACGGTCGAACTGCTCGACGAAGACGGCTGAAGGGCCTCTACGCCCCGCCCTCGCTCTCATGGCGGCGGAAACGCGCGAGGAAGCTCCTTGTGCGGGGGTTTTGCGGGTTGGCGAGCACCTCTTCGGCTGTGCCTTCCTCAATCACCTCGCCGCGGTCCATGAAAACCACCCGGTCCGCGACATCCTGCGCGAAGGCCATTTCATGGGTCACGACGACCATGGTCGCGCCGCCACCGGCCAGATCCTTCATCACGCCCAGCACCTCGCCGACCAGTTCCGGGTCCAGGGCGGAGGTCACTTCGTCGAACAGCAGCACTTCCGGCTTCATGGCGAGCGCGCGGGCGATGGCGACGCGCTGCTGCTGGCCGCCGGAAAGCTCTCGCGGCAGCCGGTCCTCCATGCCCGAGAGCCCGACGCGCGCAAGGTGTTCGAGCGCAAGGCGCCGCGCATCCGCGGCCGGCATCCTCCGGACCACCACAGGCCCGATCATCACATTCTCGATGGCGGTCTTGTGGGCGAAGAGGTCGAATTGCTGGAACACCATCCCGAAGCGGGCGCGGAAGCGCGCGAGGCTGCGGCCGGTGGGCAGGCTGCGCCGGTCGGCGAAGTCCAGTTCGCGGTCGCCGACGCGAAGCGTGCCGCCGGTCGGCTCCTCGAGGAGGTTGAGGCAGCGCAGCGTGGTGGACTTGCCGCAGCCGGACGGGCCGATGACGACCACCACCTCGCCTGCATGGACATCGAGCGAGACGTCGCGCACCGCTTCCACCGCGCCGTAACTCTTGCGCAGCCCGCGAACCGAAAGCATCGGGCGGCCGCTGTTGCAGGTCTCCATTGCCGGGCTATCGGTCACGGCGCGCCTCCAGCCTCTTGCCCCACTGCGTCACCGGGTAGAGCAGGATGAAATAGGCAATGGCGACCCCCGTATAGACCTCCAGCGGACGATAGGTGTCGGCTACCACCAGATAGCCCGTGTACATCATGTCCGGCACCGCCACGACATAAAGCAGCGCCGTGTTCTTGAACTGGATGACCGACTGGTTGACGAAAGGCGGCACCATGCGGCGGACGGCCTGCGGCAGTATGATGTGCCGCATCATCTCCGGGTAGGTCATGCCGATGGCCCGCGCCGCCTGCCACTGGCCCTTGTCGATGGAGATGATGCCGCCGCGGAAGATTTCGGTCGCGAAACAGCCCATATAGAGCGTGAGCCCGATGCCGGCGGCGAGCCAGCCCGGCAGGTCCACCTGGATGATGATCGGCAGGGCGAAAAAGAACCAGATAATCTGCACCAGCACCGGCGTGCAGCGGAACAACTCGACATAGGCGTGGATCGGGACGGTCAGCCACCAGCGGTTGGCGAGCAGGCCCATGCCGCAGATGACGCCGATGATGAGCCCGCCGACCACAGTGCCGATCGCATAGACCAGCGTGACCAGTAGGCCGTTCAGCCACCAGCCCTCGTAACCGATGAAGACGGTGTAGAAATCCCAATTGTGCTCCATGGCTTCCTCTCTCCGTCCCTATATGCGCCCGGCTTCGGGGCGTGAAGCTGTCGGTTCGCGCCTGCCCTTCCGGTGGTGTCTCGCTAGCGGCGGACGGGGTAATCCCATGCCGGCATTGGCGGCGGCCGGTCCGTCACGGACCGAACGCCATTGCCAGCACCGCAGCGAGCGTCGCCAGGCCGACCGCGAGTTGCAGGCCGACCACCCGTTTCAGCCCGTCGATCCTGCGGTCGAGCCGCGCAATGTCGGCGCGCAGCTTCGCCTCGGTCGCCGGCGGGGACGGGCGGAGCGGGCTTCCGCCCTTGCGCGCGACGATCAGCGGGGCGCGATTGCGCAGCGTTGCGGGGCGGCCGGCGTCCTTCTGCCCGGCATTGACGGCGCCGGCGACCGCCGCTTTGCGGCTGGCGGCGTCCAGCGCCCGGATCCGCGCGGCGGAGTTGATGACGGCGCTCATTTCGTGTTGTCCCGCGAGCCGTGCGCCTGTCCGGCGGCGCTCCGATATGACCTTGCCGTCCTGTCGCGTGGCATGGCTGCGCTTCCGGTGCTGCGGGCGGCCGCCATGCTATCACGACAGGAAACAAACGGATAACGGGGAAAGCGTGCTGTTGCCCGCGAAGGGTTGAATTCCGCCCCCGGGTTCAGAATCTGTCCGGGCGGAAGGGCGCAAGGTCCACGCTGGGCGGGCGCCCGGCCGCGAGTTCGGAAATCAGCCTGCCCGTAATGCCGCCCATGGTGAGGCCGAGATGGTCGTGCCCGAAGGCGAACAGGACATTCGCGAAACGCGGCGAGCGGCCGATCGCCGGCTTCGAATCGGGATGCGAGGGGCGCGGGCCCGTCCAGTCCGTCACGCGCGCGCCCTTCAGGCCCGGAAACAGCGCTTCGCCGTGGCGGCGCACGCGCGCGGCGATCCGGGGGTCCGGCGGCGCGTCGGGCGGCGCGAACTCGGCGACGCCGCCGACGCGCACGCCTTCCGCCATCGGCGTCACCGCGACATGCCGGTCCGCGGAGATGATGCCGCCGTTCATGGAGACATCCGTGTCGCGGAACATGGCGTGGTAGCCGCGCTCGGCCTCCAGAGGCACGCGCGTGCCGAGCATGGCCGCGAGCCGCCGCGACCAGACGCCTGCCGCCACCACGACGGTTCCGACCGGCATGTCGCCCCGGTCGGTCCTGAGCGCGCGCACGCCATCCGGCCCGGTGTCGAAGCCACGCACCTCCCGCGCCTCCAGCCGGCCGCCGCGCCGCTCGAAGAGCGCGGCCAGCGCCTGCACCAGCCGGAACGGGTCGAGCGTGTGCGAAAAGTCCGTAACCCGGTATGCGCGCACGACAGAGGGACTAAGCGCGGGCTGCACCTGCCGCGCCTCGTCGCCGTCGAGCAGGTCCGTCTGCACGCCGTTGCGCCGCCGGAGGTCGAAGGCGTAAGAGGCGCCCCGGAAGCTCTCTTCGCTCTCGAAGGTGAACATGAGCCCGGTGCGGCTCATCAGATGTCCGGCGCCGGCCTCCGCAATCAGCGGGTCGACCGCCTCATGCGCCTTGTCGAGCAGGCTCTGCCGGGCGGCGGCATTCGCTTCGACACGGTCCCGACGGGCATTGGCGGCGAAGCGCAGGAACCAGGGAAGCGCCTTGACGGCGTGGCCCCAGCGAAGCTTCAGCGGCGCGTCCGCATCGAGCAGCATGCCGGGCGCCTTGGCCAGAATGCCCGGCATGGCGGCCGGCGGGCAGGACGCGACGCCGAAGCCGCCGAGATTGCCGAAAGAGGCTCCCTCGCCGGGCCCGCCGCGGTCCACCAGGGTGACGTCGAAGCCCTCCTTCTGCAGATAGAGGGCGCAGCAGACGCCGACCATGCCGGCGCCGATGACTGTAAAGGACGGCTTGCTGTCCATGCTTCAGGCCGCCAGCGGGCGTTCTCCCCGGATGAGCGTGCGGTGCAATACGCGCGGCTGGGTCGGATCGACCTCCGTGCGGGCGTGGAGCGTGCAGCGATTGTCCCAGATCAGCACATCGCCCGGCCGCCAGACATGCGTCCAGACGATTCCGGGGTCGGTCGCCGCCGCCCAGAGCTCGTCCAGCAGCGCCTCGCTTTCGGCCTCGCCGAGCTCGACGATATGGCTTGACGGGGCCTTGTAGCGGCGCCCCAGATAGAGCGCCGTGCGGCCGGTGGCGGGATGGCGGCGCAGCAGCGGATGAACGGGGCCGGGCACCTCGTCGCGCGAGACGGGCGCGGCGACGGTCGGGCGCAGGCCGCCCGCCGTGTTGCGCGAGGAATCGTGCCGGACGGTCAGGCCCGGCAGGCGGCGGCGGGTCGCCTCCGGCAGGCGCTCCCAGGCGGCGTATTGATTGGCGAAGGAAGTGTCGCCGCCGCCGTTCACCGGCACCTTGTGGGCATAGAGGATCGAGCCTTTCGGCGGCTGCTCGACATAGGAGTTGTCGGTGTGCCAGGTGAGTTCCTGGCTGCCTGTGCCGGCATGGCGCTTCGCCGGCCTGCCGGTCTCGTCGAGGTTCGAGACGATGGAGATGCCGGGCAGGCGGCTGACGCGCCCGGTCTCCACGCCGTAGCCGCCCTTGAGGTAATAGGAGCGCGAGCCCGCCTCCTGCGCCCCGCCCATCGCCTCGGCCAGCGCCAGCAGGTCCTCGTCGGCGAGTTTCTGGTCGCGGAACAGCAGCACCAGATGGTCCGACCAGGCCCGCTCCAGCGTCTCCGCGTCCAGCGGCCGGGACAGGTCCACGCCCCGGATTTCGGCTCCGAGAGCCTCCCCGCTCGGAACGACTTCGAAACCCATCGATCTCCCTCCCCGCCCGTTTGACACGCCAAGGCTATAGATGTTTCCGTCGCCGTAAAGCCGAAGGACGCTGCAGGGCGGCGGACTCGATGTCCAAACCGGCATGGGTCGACTTAATATGTGCATATACCCATATCTGCGGAAACATCGATTCGGGAGGTTGTGCATGAGCCGATGGCATCTTTCGATTCCTGACAGGACGGACCGGGCCGTCCGCACCTTCCTCGCGCGCACGGGCGGCAGAAAGGGCGACCTTTCGCGGTTCGTCGATGACGCCGTTCGCCGCCGCCTCCTCGACCTCACGCTCGGCGACATCAAGGCGCGCAATGCCGGATGCGACCAACAGGAGATCCTCGATCTGATCGATGAGGAGGTCGATGCGGCGCGTGCGGGTCGTTCTTGACACCAATATGCGCACCGGTGGGTGCTAACTATCTGACATAGCGTCGTTTTTTCTCCCGAAAATCTGCAACTGGGGAAGTGGGGTGCAATCCCTTTTGTTCCCTGGCTGCAACCGAAGCCGGGAGAAATCTTATGCCGGGAACCGCCCTTACCGAGGCGCGCGTGAAGGCGCTCAAACCCCGAAAGTCCGTCCGTGAGGTCCGCGACGGCAAGCTCAGGGGCTTCGGCGTCCGTGTGTCGCCCTCGGGCCGCAAGCAGTTCTTCATCCATTGCCAGCATCGGGGCAAACGCATCTGGAAGATCGTCGGCGACGCCGGGAGCATGAGCGTGGGCGAGGCCCGGTCCGTTGCGGACGATATGTTCATTGCGATCCGGCGCGGCGAGGAGACACCTCACGCGCCCGGTGAGACGCTCTTCGAAGCCGTCGCCGAGGCCGCCTTCCAGCGTCACGAGCGGCTCTGGAAACCGGGGACGATGGTCGTGAACCGTAGCTATCTGCGCAACCGGATCATGCCGCATTTCGCCGGGCGTCCGATTGCCGCCATCGACCGGCAGGAGGTGCGGAACTGGTTCGCCCGCCTGCGCGCAACCCCGGTTGCGGCAGACAGGTCCATGCCAATCCTGTCGGTCATCATGAGGGAGGCGGAACGGATGGGCATGCGCCCGGACGACTCCAATCCCTGCCGGGGCATCCGGCGCTACCGTCGCAAGGGTCGCGAGCGGTTCCTCTCCGACGAGGAAATCCGCCGCCTGTCGGCAAGGCTCAGGATGCACGAAGCCTCTTGTCCACAACAGGTCGCCATCATCCGCCTGCTGCTGCTCACGGGCTGCCGCAAAAGCGAAATCCTGACGCTCCAATGGTCCGATTACCGTGACGGCCGCCTGTTCCTCCGCGACAGCAAGACGGGCCCCCGGACCGTGTGGCTATCGGAGCCGGCCCGAGCTGTTCTCGACGGCCTTGCGCCAAAGGGCCGATGGGTATTCCCCGCATCGCGAGCCGACCGGCCCGGCAGCGCGGCCTGGCTCGACGGGTTCTGGCACAGGGTCCGCACCGAGGCGGAACTCGAAGACGTTCACCTTCACGACCTGCGCCATTCCGTAGCCAGCCTGGCGCTTCGGCAAGGCGAGACCGTTCTGTCCATCGGCCGGCTGCTCGGACACCGCAGGGCGGAGACGACACTGAAATACATCCACCTTGCCGACGCCATGGTGCATGAGGCCGCCGAGACAATCGGCGCTGCGCTGGAAGGTTGACCGATGGCGGGCAGGGAGAAGAGGAAACTGACCGACGCCGCCGTCGCCCGGCTTCGCCCCCGCGAGCGGGAATACACGGTCTGGGACACGCGCGTGGCCGGCCTCGGCGTCCGGGTGCGGCCTTCCGGCGGGTGCAGCTATGTGCTGTTGCAGGACAGGGACGGGCGCACGAAGCGCGTCTCGATCGGTCCGGTCGGCGTCAAAAGCCTGGAAGAGATCCGCAGGGAATGCCATGCCCGCAGGGCGAACCCGGAGCCCGACGAAAAAGCCGCGTGCGCGCGGCGGGTGCCGCTGTTCCGGGACTTCGTCGCCGGCGCATGGAAGGAGGCCCATTTCGACGGCTACAAGCCCTCGACGAAGAAAACCGCTCGGTATCAGTTGTCAGGCCAGCTTCTGCCGACATTCGGAGCGAAGCCGCTGAACCACCTCCGGGAAGCTGGGATCAAGCGCTGGTTCGACCGCCACAGCCGGACGGCGCCGAGCAACGCCAATCACTGCCTTGCCTGCCTCCGACAGATCCTGAACTTCGCCGTCGCCTGCGGCCATATCGAAAGCAACCCCGCCAATGGCATCGAGTTCAACCGAAGGCCAAAGCACACCCGGTTCCTGTCCCGGGAGGAACTCAGACGCCTTCATGCTGCCCTCGACGCGGAGACGGACAAGGGGAACATGCAGCAGGCCGACATCATCCGCCTTTTGTTGCTGACCGGTTGCCGCAAGGGCGAGATCATGGGCCTCAGATGGTCCGAGGTCCGCGAGGACATGCTGGTTCTCGTCGACAGCAAGACGGGGCCGAGAACGGTTCCTCTCAGCAGTCAGGCACGGTGCATTCTCGACCGGCAGTTGCGCACGGGAAGCGAGTTCGTGTTTCCCTCGCCACAGGACCCGTCTCGTCCACGCAGCCCCGAACTGTCGCTCTGGTATCGAGTGCGGAAGGAAGCCGACATTGAGGACGTCCGCGTCCATGACCTTCGTCATACCATGGCAAGCCATGCGGTGATGAACGGCGTGCCGGTGCCGGTGGTCTCCCGCCTGCTTGGACATTCCAACGTGCAGATGACCCTGCGCTATGCCCATCTCGCCGACCGCGATATCGAAGCCGCCGCGGAGCGGGTCGGGGATGCCATGGCGAAGGCCATGTCCGGCGCCGATACATGACAACCGCCATTCGGCAGGGTCGGGAATGCGCACCGCTCGTCCGGGATTCCGGCGCGCCCGGCTGGCCCGGATGAAGCGCCAGGCCCGCACCGGGTCCCATCCGCCGACCTTCCCCGCCATCGCCGGGCGCCGCGCTCACCAGCGCGCAGTGACCTCGAACCCCACGGTGTGCTCCGGCGGGGCTGTGTCGTTCTCGCGCCTTGTCGCCTTCACGCCGAAGGAGACGTCGGCGACGTTGTCATTGGCCGCCGGCGTCAGCCGCCAGCCGAGGCTGTAGTCGCGCGCGCCCGTGGCGAGCCCGAGCCCCACATGCGGGCTGCCGACATACCGCCCCGAGAAGGCCGGGAAGCCCCAGGCCGCTTCGGCCTGCCAGCGGCTGGTGGCCTCGGCCGTGCCCGTGCGGTCGGCCAGCGGGTCGGTGCGGAACAATGCATCGAGCCCGCCGCTTGCCTGTCCGCCCCAGTCCTGGCGCAGGCTGAAGGACGGCCCCCGCTTCGTCGCCGGGTCGGGATCGAAGGCGAGCGAGGCCGCGAAGCCCCGGTCCTCCAGGTCGTCCGAGCCGTGCGCGACCAGCGTGCGGCCCGAGAGGTCGAGCGAGAGCCCGATCGCCGGATCGGTCCAGGCGATGCCGCCGCCGAGCTCGACCCCGAAGCCGGTCTCGGCGTCGCCGCCGTCATGGCGCGCGCCCACCTCCAGCTTCGGCGTGACGTGGCCGCCTTCCTCCAGCGCGATGCGGTAGCTGCCTTCCAGCCCCAGCCGGAGCCGGGTCACGTCGGACTCCGAGGCGGCCAGCTCGTGCGTCTTCTCAGAGCTGGTCCGCGCCCAGAGCCCGTCCGCGGTGAGCGCCAGCGCCGGGCCCGAGCCGCCCGACGGCGGCAGCAGGTCGCCGCGCGCGCCGGCCGAGGCCATCGTCCAGGTGATATCGGAGCTGAGCGAGCCGCCCACGTCCGGCTTCAGCGTCACCTCGCCGGTGCCGTAGCCCAGCGAGCCCCAGAGCCTGAGGCGTTCCGACGCCTGGATGGCCGCGTATCGACCTCTCCCAGGGCCACGGGATGAGCATGTGAGACACCCGGGCCCGCATGCAGCCGAAACCGGCACGACCCTTGTCCTTGCTATCCGGGGCCCATGCGCCGATTCGGGCGCTCCCGAGCCGGCGCTCGAACGATAATCGCCGTTCGACATGCACGGATCGTCTCCGCGTGGATCGCCCGTGGACACCATCCGTTTCCGATCGCTCGAACGCGACGAAAACCACTGTCACGCGCAGACGGTCCCTGCCCGCCGGGTGCCGGCCACCGGGCACTCGATTGAAGCCCGGCAGCCACTCGCCCGGACGTTTTCAGCGGCAGTGCGGAGCCGCGGCAGGGCAGGCCGTGCCCCGCCATCCACGGGCACCGCGCTCACCAGCGCGCGTTGAGTTCCACCCCCATCCTGTGCTCCGCCGGCGCCGCGTCGCTCTCGCGCCTCGTCGCCGTGACGCCGAGGGAGAGGTTGCCCGCCCCCGTTGCCGGCGCGAGCCGCCAGCCGAGCGTGTAGTCGCGCGCGCCCGTGGCGAGCCCGAGGCCGATATGCGGGCTGCCGGTGAAGCGACCGCCCAAGGCCGGGAAGCCCCAGGCCGCCTCCGCAGACCAGCGGCTCTCCAGCGCGCCGCCGTCCTCGCGCTCCTCCAGCGGCTCCGGCGCGAACAGCGCA
>JAJECF010000059.1 GCA_022822125.1 Alphaproteobacteria bacterium | reverse complement strand
GAACAAGTCCGGGCATGACGAGAAGAAGACATGAGTCCCAAGTCGAGGCCGTTGGTATTAGTGTGGTTTTCGGATTATGCCCCCGCCAGCGGCGCGGCCCACCTTGACCGTCATCGTCCAGGTCGAGCCCGATCTGCTGAAGCAGATGTCGATGGAGGAAACGTTGCTCTCCGCAGTGTAGATGTCGCCGGTAGTCGGCGTCCAGGTTTCCGACACGGACTCATTGGAGGTATGGACCGTGGCGGTAATCGAACAGGTGCCGCTGCCGACGAGGCAATCCCCGACATCGGCGCCCAGGGATTCGGCCTCGGCTGCGGTGTTGACCCGGGCGAACACGACGCCGGTGCAGTACGATGCCGCGGGCGCACTGTTCCACTCGTCTTGACAGTCCTGCTATGTCTCAGCGTGAGCCGGGACCGGCAGGGGGCGAAATCTTGCGCCAGGGGCATTTCGCGAACCGGGGCAGAGGGCTCCAGGCCGCCTCGACCCTGCGTTCGGCAGGCGGGCGGCCGCGACAAGCGAATTGCCCGCCGCGCCGCGTCCGCTATGTTCGCGTGGAATGTAACGACCCGACAGAGGAACGCCCCTATGGCATTTCAGCATCTGATCTTCGATGTGGCCGACGAGATCGCGACGATTACGCTCAACCGTCCGGAGGCGCGCAATGCGCTCTCGGAGCCCATGCGGGCCGAGCTCGACGCCGTGCTGGCCGAGCTCAAGCGCGAGGGCGGGCGCAGCGTCAAGGCCGCGATCCTGACCGGGGCGGGGCGGGCGTTCTGCGCCGGGGGCGACGTGAAGGCGATGAAGTCGCGCGAAAAGGGCGCCGAAGCGGGCCGCCGCCGGATGCGCGAGAGCCACAACCGCCTCTACGACCTGATGAACCTGGAAATGCCGGTCATCGCCGCGGTGAACGGGGCGGCCGCCGGCGCCGGCTGCAATCTGGCGCTCGCCTGCGACTTCATCCTCGCCACGCCGCGCTCGATCTTCATGCAGGCCTTCGGGCGCATCGGCCTGGTGCCGGACTGGTCGGGATTCTACCTGCTGCCGCGCATCGTCGGGCTGCAAAGGGCGAAGGAACTGATCTTCAGCGCCCGCAAGCTCTCCGCCGCCGAGGCCAGGGAATACGGCATCGTCTATGAGCTGCATGAGGAAGATGCGCTCATGGACGCGGCGCGGGCGCTGGCGGGGCGCTTCACCGGGGCCTCGACGACCGCCATCGGCCTTTCCAAGACCATCCTCAACCAGTCCTTCAACCTCGACCACCGCGCCATGCTGGAGATGGAGGCCTTCGCCCAAGCGGTGGCGTCCGGCTCCGAATACCATGCGGCGGCGGTCGCCCGCTTCGTGGAGAAGCAGCCGGCGCTGTTCGACTGGGAAGCGATGGACCGCGCGCAAACCGACGCGCTGGCGGCTGCGGACACGCTGGCGGCGGAGTAGCCCGCCAACGAAAAAGCCGGCGCGTCCTGCGCCGGCTTTGCAGAGGCTATAGCGGGGCGGCTATTCGGCCGCCTCATCATAAGCGGCGCCTTCGTCGTAAACCGTGTTGTATTCCCGGTCCATGGTGATGGGCATCTCATATATCTCGATCTGCGGCGGGTGGTCGTATTTCGCCGTCATATAGGCGGTCCACTCGGCATTGTAGCCCTTCTCCGCCGCGTCCCGGGACTCCCAGAGATAGATGCCGCCGCCGAGGCCGTCCCTGTAGAGCACGTTCTTGCGGATCAGCCCTTCGGTCGCCATGTAGCGCGGGATCGAATCGCGAAACATCTGCACCGCGGTTTCCCGGTCCGTGCCTTCCGGCAATCCGTAAGTGACAACGGCGATCACCCTCGTCATGGCCTGTCTCCCGTAGTTTGCCGGCAAGCATAGCAGAACGGCCGCTGCTTCCGTCAGGGGGGTATCGGCATGCCGTTGCATCGTGCAAAATCGCCGGACATTTCCGGAAGACGAAGGGAGCATCCCGGATGGCGTTTTACGAGCTTCGCCGATACACGGTCCGGCCCGGCAAGATGGAGGAGTGGGTCGCGTTCATGGAGGGGACCATCATCCCGTTCCAGGTCTCCAAGGGGATGGTCATCACCGGGAGCTACCGCGGCGAGGAAGACGATTCGGTCTATTTCTGGACCCGCCGCTTCGACAGCGAGGAGAGCCGCGAGGCGCTCTACGCCGCCGTTTACGAAAGCGACTTCTGGAAGAACGAGGTGGCGCCGAAGGTCGTCGGGCTTATCGACCGGGACCTGATCCAGGTCACCCGGGTCGTGCCGACGCCGCATTCGGTGGCGCAGTAACGCGGCGGGTTCCGGGACGGGATACAGCCCGGGCCGTCAGGCGTCGGCGTAGCCGTTTTCCACCATCCAGTCGCGCATGACGAATTTCTGCGGCTTGCCGGTCACCGTCATCGGCAGTTCGTCAACGATGCGCACATGCTTCGGCACCTTGAAATGCGCGATTTGGCCCCGGCAGAACGCGGCCACATCCTCGGGCTGGAGCGCGGCGCCCTCGCGGGGCACCACCCAGGCGCAGACCTGTTCGCCGAACCTCCTGTCCGGGATGCCGAACACCTGCGCTTCGCGGATATCGGGGTGGCGGAAGAGATAGTCCTCGATCTCGCGCGGATAGACGTTCTCGCCGCCGCGGATAATCATGTCCTTCACCCGCCCGACGATGCAGCAGAAGCCCTCCTCGTCGATCGTCGCCAGGTCGCCGGAATGCATCCAGCCGTCCACGATGCTCTCCTGCGTCCGCTCACCGTCGTTCCAGTAGCCGCGCATGACGGAATAGCCGCTTGTGCATAGCTCGCCGGGCTCGCCCACCGGGACAATGGCGCCCTCGGCATCGACGATCTTGACCTCCAGATGCGGGTGGACGCGCCCGACCGTCGTCACCCGCTTCCCGACCGGGTCGTCCACGAAGCTCTGGAAGGAGACGGGCGAGGTCTCGGTCATGCCGTAGCAGATGGTGACTTCCGACATGTTCATTTCACCGATCACCCGCTGCATCACCTCGATGGGGCAGCTCGCGCCGGCCATGACGCCGGTCCTGAGCGAGGAGAGGTCGTATTCGCCCTGCGCCGCTTCCTCCAGCATGGCGACGAACATGGTCGGCACGCCGTAAAGCGCGGTGCAGCGGGCCTCCGACACGGCGAAGAGCGTCTCCGCCGCATCGAAACCCTCGCCCGGAAACACCATCGCCGCGCCCTGCGTCACGCAGCCCAGCACCCCCATCACCATGCCGAAACAGTGATAGAGCGGGACGGGAATGCACAGCGCGTCCTGCTCTGTCAGCCGGATGCGGTCGGTGACGAAGCGCGCATTGTTGACGATGTTGTTGTGGGTGAGCGTGGCGCCCTTGGGCGAACCCGTGGTGCCGGAGGTGAACTGGATATTGATCGGGTCGTCGGGGCTGAGGCTCGCGGTCAGCGCGTCCAGCCGCGCCCTTTCCGCGGGGCCGCCGAGCCGCATGACATCGTCGAAGCGCAAAAGGCCGGGGCCGGGATCGCCGCTCATCGCAATCGCGATTTCGAGATGCGGCAGCTTCGACGATTTGAGCCGGCCCGGCGCGCAGGTTTCGAGCTCGGGGGCGAGTTCGCGCAGCATCTCGATATAGCGGGACGACTTGAAGGCTTCTGCCGCGATGAGCGCCCTGCATTCAACCGCGTTCAGTGCGTATTCGAGCTCGAACGGCCGGTAGGCCGGGTTGATATTGACCAGGATCGCGCCGAAGCGCGCGGTGGCGAATTGTGTCAGGAGCCATTCGAGCCGGTTGGGCGCCCAGATGCCGATGCGGTCGCCCTTGCCGAGCCCGAGCGCGAGGAGCCCGGCGGCCAGCGCGTCCACCTCCCGGTCGAACTCGGCATAGGTGAGCGTCCGGCCTTCTTTCGGCAGCACGACCGCCCTCTGCGCGCCGTGGCGGGAAACCGTCTCGCGGAGCGCTTCCGGAATGGTCGCGTATCGCAGCGGCGGCGTCCGCTCGCCGACGACATGGGACAGCCTGTCCCGCGGCGCGCCGGGGGCGGCGATCCGGTCGGCCCGGCTTTCGGTGAGGGTCGACATGGGGGCTCCTCCTTGCATGGGCCGGCCGGCCTTGTCGGCGGTTCGCCGGAGAACGGCGCCAGTATGGCGTTCCGCCTTTTCCTCCGCCAGCCCGGCAGCGTCCCGGCCTGCGTCCCTCCGGCCGTGACCGCAAGTGGAAATCCGCGCTAGGCTGGCGCCGCCGATGAGATCACCGGAGGAACGGCGTGACCGACAAACTGCTTTTCGATGTCAGCGACAGAATCGCGACCATTACCTTCAACAACCCGGACAGGCTGAACGCCTTTACCCACGAAATGCTGACGGGATATCTGGACCGTCTGGAGGAATGCCGCACGCGCGAGGATGTCTGGGCGGTGATTATCACTGCTGCGGGACGCGGCTTCTGCGCCGGCGGGGACACGCGGCAGATGGGCAGCGACACGCCGCCGACGCCGCTGGAGATCAAGTCGGGCCTCTGGGACCTGATCCAGAAACTCTCGCTCAAGATCCGCGAGATCGACAAGCCCGTGATCGCCGCCGTCAACGGCGTGGCCGTCGGCGCGGGCATGGATATGAGCCTGCATGCGGACCTGCGCTTCGCCGCCGAGAGCGCGCGCTTCGCGGAGACCTATGTGCGCGTCGGCCTTGTGCCGGGCAATGGCGGGGCCTGGTTCCTGCCGCGCATCGTCGGCGTGCCGAAGGCGCTGGAGCTGCTCTGGAGCGCGGATTTCCTCTCGGCTGAGCAGGCGCTGGAGATCGGCCTGGTCAACAAGGTCTTCCCGGATGACGAGCTGCAGGCGGGCACGCGCGCCTATGTCGAGAAGCTGGTGAACTCCTCGCCCATCTCGATCCGCCTCATCAAGCGCGCCATGTATGCCGGCCTCGACATGGACCTGCGCAGCGCGCTTGACATGGTGTCCTCCCACATGGTGCTGGCCCGCTCCAGCGAGGACCACAAGGAGGCCATCGCCGCCTGGCGCGAAAAGCGGACGGGGAACTACAAGAACCGCTGATAACGGCGGCTACGGGCGGCAACCCGCAATCCGCCGCCTCGGGGCGCGAAGCACTCGTGAATGAAGGCCGCCAGATTCTCCGGCCCGGCTTCCCGGCTGACGGCCTCGCGCTCGTGGCGCCTATCCCTTCGAACCCTGGAGGACAGGTCCGCCGAGCGGGAGGAACAGGCGCATCGGGTCGTCCGTGAGCGGCAGGAAGCCGAATCCTTCGTAGAAGCGTTTCGCGTCTTCGTTTGCGGCGTCCACGATCAGGGCGTGCATTGCCACCGTTTCGCCGGCGGCAACGACGCGCTTGACCGCATCGGCCAGAAGCAGGCGTCCCAGCCCCCGCCCCTGCGCGGAGCGGTTGATCGCAAGCCGTCCGATCAGGGCGCAGGGCACCGGGTGGCGGGGCAAATTCCGCGACAGCGGCGCTGGCAAGGAGGCCAGGTCGATCGACAGCGCGCTCAATGTGTAGAAGCCGAGCACGGCATCGGTCTCGCCGGCGGTGCAGACGAATATCCGGGCAATGCGGCGCCGGACGTCCTGTCCGGCCTGGCGCGCCAGATAACGGTCGAGTTCGGGGAGGCCGCATGAAAAATTCGCACGGTCGTGCCGCCGGTCCAGCGGCTCGATGACCAGGGAACCGGCGCCGGTCAACGCGATTCGACGCGCCGGTCGTGTTCCTCCAGCGCCGCGCGAAGACGGTCGTTCAGCGGCGGCGGATCGGCCAGGGCATCGAAGAAGCGCAGCGCGTCGCGGCGGGCGAGCGCCAGGGTCTCGTGCCTGTCGATCGTCTTCTCGGCGGTTTCCAGCGCGCTGGACAGGATGAAGGCGCTGACGGTTTTGCCTTCGACAGAGGCCGCCTGTTCGATACGCCGCTTGGCGGTTTGGCTGAGCCGCAGATTGATGCGCGCGCTGTGAGCCGTATGTGCCTGAACCATCGCGTGCCCCCTTTCCGGACAGCTGTGTACGTCGCTTCGGTGCCTGGCGCAAGATCGAGTCGGTTCAGATGTCGAGGGAGGCCGGTCGCGCGGGAGCAGGCGCGGCCGGAGCTCTCGTCTCATACCAGCGGTCGTTGATCGGAACCGATTGTGCGGCACCTCCCTTCCGTAGCCCGGTCCTTTGTCCTCATCCCGAGTAGCGGCGCCAGCCGCGTATCGAGAGCCTGTCCTGAGCTTGCCGAAGGGGACGCGCCACCGGCGGGACGATCCTTCGATACGCGCCCGCAGGCGGGCGCTACTCAGGATGAGGAGAAGCGGGGACGCCAGGCGGCATTTGCGTGTGAGTCTCAACCCGGTGCCGTTGGTATCATCCCGGAGGGAGGCTGCCCTACATCGCTGCGTCTTCGCCCGATTGCGCAGCGAAGATCGAGCTGTAGCCGCCTGACCAGTCGGGCGGAATCGGGCAGGGGCGCGGATCGTGGCGGGCGAGGCGCGCGGGCGCGCCGCGGACTGTCTCGCCGGTGTGGCAGGACGGATCGGGATGCGCCGTGTAGGGCCGGGCGTCGGCGGCGGCGAAAGCGTTGAGCAGCAACGGGCGCCCGGCGTCGGTCCGGCTCGGGCGGGAATAGTGCAGCGTGCGGCAATTGTGGATCGTGACGGCGCCGCGCCGGCAGGTAAGCGTCTCGGCGCGGTCCGTTGCCAGCCCGGCGGCGTCTTCGCGCCGCAGGTGCCCCGCCCAGCTGCCGTCCGCGCCGTAGAGGTCGTAGAGGGGGCCTCTGTGGCTGCCGGGCAGCATCGACATGGGGCCGTTTTCGGGTCCCGTGTCCGACAGATAGGCGCCGATGGTCAGATGGTCGTAATTGGTGTGCGGGTAGAACTGGATATCCTGGTGCCACTGGACCTCGTCGCCGCCCTCGAACCATTTGAAGTTCAGCTTGGAATGATGAAAGACGACATCAGGCCCCAGCAGGTCGGCCGCCATGTCGGCCAGCACGTCCCGCGCGAAGGCCCAATAGGCCTCGTCCTGTTCGTCCGGGCGCTTGATGCGGCGCACGCGGGGGCGCTCGGGCCCGTGTTCGGGAGCGAGGTCGTAAACCCGCCCCGACTCCCGCTCCGAGCGGCTCGCATCCACCATGCGCCCGGTGACCGCGAGCAGGCGCTCGATCCATTCCGGCGGCACCGCGTCCTCGACAAGCGCGAAGCCCTTGTCGAAATAGTCGATGCGCGCCTGTTGCGGCAGGACGCGCGGCGGTTCGGCCAGAATAAGCTCAGGCGTCATGGGACGGGCCTCCGATGCTCCGTTCCCCTCACTCTTGCAACAGCAGGCCGCGCGCCGCAAGCGGGCAGGGCCGCGTGAACGACCTCTGGTTCCGCATTCTGCTCTTCGTCTTCTCGCCGCGCTGCTATGTGCTGCTCGCGGCGCTGGGGCTGGGATTCCTGTTCGGCCTGGTCATGCTCTCGATCCCCGGCGCCCTCGTGTCGGATGCGGTGACGCTGCTGTTCTTCGGCGCCCGCCCGCCGGAAGCGGCCCGCTGGCCTGCAGCGATTGCGGTGAGCTGGCTGGCGCCCTGGTGCATCCCGCTGCTCTATTGGAGCCGGCGGCCGATCCGCCGCTGGCCGCGCCGGGCGCGATGGGCGTTCCGCGTCGTCGCCGCCGTCGGCTGGACCGTCGCCGTGGCGCTGGCGGTGGAAGGCTGGCGCCGCCTGTGAGCCTGGCGGGCCTCTCAGCGGACCGGCGAGAAGGAGGTCGGCTCCAATAGCTGGTTCGTCTGCTGCTTGAGACTCTGGAAGGGCTGGTGGCGCAGGCGGAACGCGGCCCAGCCAGGGTCCTGCTCCATGCCGGCCCGGCGGCGCTCCCGGTCGCCAATGCTCTCATAGGCCCACATGAAGACGGCCTGGTTGATCGGGCCGACCTCGGTGGTGGCGAACAGCAGCAGCTGCCCGAGATGGCGGCGCTGCACGGCGAGGCCGATGTCGCGATAGGCTTCGAGCCAGGCGGCGCCCTTGCCCGGATGCATGTCATAGGTGCGGTGATCGACGATCATGCCGGCGCCGGGAAGGGCGCGCTCGAACGGCAGGTCGGCCTCGCTCCGCACGGGCGAGAAGGCGGTCGGACGGAGGAATTTGCTCTCCTGGTATTTGAGCGCCCCGAGCGCGCGCGCCTCCTTCAGGAACGCCTGCCATTCCGGGTCTTTCGCCCGCGCGGCCTGGCCTGTGTCGCGGGCGTCGATATCGTCATAGCCGCGCAGGAAGACGAAGCGGTTGACGGGGCCGATGACGGTGGTGAAGCAGCCGAGGCTCGGCCCCATATGGCGGTCCGACGCCGGCATGCCGAGCCGGCCGTAAACCTCGAGCCAGGCGTCCATCGACCCGGGGTGAAAGTCGTAGCTGCGCTGTTCGATCAACATGGGACGGGCAGGGCTCCTCTGCGGCGGGTCAGGGGTTCAGGCGCACCCGGTCGCCATACCGGGTGCCGTGGTAGAGGGGGACCGGCGGGGCCGGTGCGCCGGCAAGGGCGCCGGTCGTGCGGCTCCGCACCTCCTCCAGCGCCCTGGCGGTGACGCCGGGCGTGGCGGGCATTGCGACGGCGCGGTCTATGGCGATCCATTGCAGGTCCTGAAGTTCGCCGCTGCCGCCGAGCTCGCCCCGGGCATGGCGGCTCTCGGCGAGGAAGAAGCGGGCGTGGAAGCGCCGCACGTCGCCGCGCGGCGTGATCGCGCGAAACACATAGTCCAGCACGTCGAGCCGGGGCGCGAGGCCGGTCTCGTAGAAGGGACGCCAGGAAGTCGGCAGCCGGTCCATATCCGCCTCGCCGCCATGCGGAGAGCCCACGGCGAGCCCGGTTTCCTCGAACGCCTCGCGGATGGCGGCGAGGCCGAGCGCCCGCGCGCGTCTGGCCGTGGCGTTGCGCCGCAGCCGCTCGAGCACCGGCTCGCGGAGATCCGCCAGCGGCGCCACGCGCCCGTCTTCGGGGTCCACCCGGCCGCCGGGGAACACGAAGGTGTTGGGCATGAAGGCGTGTCGGGGAGACCGGCGCCCCATCAACACCTCGATCTCGCCCGCCCGGCGGCGATAGAGAATCAGTGTGGCGGCGTCGCGCGGTCGCATGGAACGATCCTGAATTGCGGGAGCGCCGACTCTGCCGGATTCCAGAGCCTGCCGACAGGGGCTAGAATTGCCGCAGCAAGAGCAAGAGGGGCGACTCATGGCCAAGGCGTTCGACGGGGTACGAGTGATCGATTTCACGCAGGTGATCGCCGGCCCGTTCTGCACCCAGCACCTGGCGATGATGGGCGCCGATGTCATCAAGCTGGAGCAGCGGAGCGGCGGCGACCAGGGCCGTTACCTGCTCGGCGACAACGATCTCGGGCGCGTCGGCATGTCGCCGATGTTCCTGTCGATCAACTCCGGCAAGCGCGCGCTGACGCTCGACCTCAAGCATCCCCGCGCCCGCGAGGTGGTGCATCGCCTGGTCGCCGGAGCCAATATCGTGGTGGAGAACTTCAAGGCCGGCACCATGGACCGGCTGGGCTTCGGCTACGAGGCGTTGAAGGAAGTCCGGCCGGGCCTCGTCTTCTGTTCGATTTCCGGTTACGGGCAGACCGGCGCCTATGCCGGCGCGCCCGCCTATGACGGCGCAATCCAGGCGGCGTCGGGCATGATGTCGGTCACCGGCCACCCGGATACAGGGCCGGTCAGGGCGGGCTTCACGGCGGTCGATCTCTCCACCGGCATCACCGCCGCCTTCGCCTGCGCCTCGGCGCTTTACCGCCAGAAGGCGACGGGCGAGGGCCAGCGCCTCGACGTGACGATGTTCGAGTCGTCGCTCTCCATGCTCGCCCCGCTGCTGATCGACTATCTGACCACCGGCAATCTGGCCGGCCCCGCCGGCAATTCCTCGCCGGCGCGCATCCCGACGGCGGATTCCTTCCGCGTGCGCGATGGCTCCCTCCTGATGACCTGCCTGACCGAGCGCCAGTGGCAAGGCCTCTGCCGGGCGCTCTCCCGGCCGGACCTCGCCGCCGATCCGCGCTTTGCGGATAACGACGCCCGCAAGCAGAACCGGGACGCGCTGCGCGTTACGCTGGAGGAGGCGTTCGCGGACGATACGCCGGAGGGCTGGGAAAGGCGCCTGGCGGCCGAGGGCGTGCCGGCCGCGCCGATCAACGATATTGCGCAGGCGCTCGCCCATCCGGCCCTGGCGGAGCGGCGCTTCGTCGAACGCCGCCCGGGGCCGGCCGGCATCGAGCGCGACATCCATACCGTCAATCCGGCCTTCCTCGCCGATACGGACGGCCCCGGAACCGCCCGCCCGCCGCCCGCGCATGGTGCGCACAGCGACGAAATCCTCTCCGAGATCGGTTATTCGGAAGCGGAGGTCGAGGCGCTCCGGGCCGAGGGCGTTGTCTGAACCCGCTGCGCGCCCGGCAGGACGCCTTGCGTCCTGGAACCGGCGCCCAGATCCCGGAAGGCGAGACGGAACGAGACGCGGTTGTCCGCGTCGCCGCCGGCAAATTTGCGTTCCCGCTCGAATGAAGCCTCGAACAGCAGGCACTCGTCTTCGTATTTCAGGCCCGCGCCGGCAAGCTGCGAGCGCCCGGCGTCCAGGTCCCGACGGTAGCGGCTGAAGGCGGACCAGTTCATGTCGAGGTTCGCGCCCAGGGTGAGGTCGATCTGCTCGCGCTCTTTCCCTTCGTCCTTCTGCTCCGCCGCCGGGTCGGGATCGGCGACGCCGACGGCCCTGGCGTAACGGGCGTCGAACTGCAGCGGGTCCAGGTTCACCGAAAGGTCGAGTGCGGTCTGCCTTGCGGTGAGGTCGTCCTTGTCCAGACGGAAGCGGTAGCCGAGCGCGGTGGTCTTTCCCGCCGTCAGCCCGACCCTGCCGACGACGTCCGAGACGGCGGTATCGAGCCCCGAGCCGTCCGGCGCGTCCCGGTTGGCTTTCCGGCGCCGGCTCTGCCCGATGCCGGCGTCGATATGCCAGTCGCCGGCGCCGTGAACGCTGGTCTGGAGCCCGTAGTCGATGCGCTGGCCCGTCTCTGCGCCGTCCAGCCCGGGGAACCGGTTGACCGCGAACAGATTGGCGAATTCGAACTCGACCGCCCGGCTGTCCTCCATCGGGAATTCGTCGGCGTCAGCGCTGTTCCGGCCCAGCACGATCTGCGCCCGGGGCTCCAGCGTGACCTGCGCGTCCTTCGTCCCGCCGGCCAGAAGATAGCTCCAGCCGGCCTTGGCGTGCGGCAGCAGGCGGGCATTGCTGTCGTCGGCGGCCGGGTCCCCGCGCACAAGGTCGCCATGCGCGAAGTCTCCCCGCAGGCCCGCGCCGGCTTCGAGCCGGTGGCCGCCCTCGGTGAAGCGCTCCACCCGCCAGCCGCCCTCGAGCGTCACGCGCTGGTTTTCGTCGTCGCGGCGGCGGTGCAGGGCGGCGCCGGCGGCGCGCAGCGACCATGCGCCGTCGGGCGACGGAGCGCCGCGCCATTCATAGAGGAGCTCGGGCGCCGCCAGCGGGGAGGCGTCTCCCGACACGCCGCTGCGCAATTCCTGCACGTCGAACGCGCCCATATGCGCGTAAGCGCGGTCGAAGAAGCCCTCCGCCTCGACGAAGCTGGGCAGCGTGTCGCTGCTGTCGAAGCCGACAAGGTCCAGATAACCGTCGTCCGACGCGCGGTAAAACTCGCCCCGGACCCGCCATGCGGCGCTTGCATCCGCCTCGCCCTTGAGGCGGACATGGCCGCGCGGCCCGCTGCCCGCCCGTTCCTTCGGCTCCTTGTCGAGGCCTGCGAGGCTGCCGGACACCTCCAGACGCCCCCGGTCGAACAATTGCCGGTATTCGCCTGCGCCCACAACGCCGCGGTCGGTGGCGACGACCGGGATGATGGTTGCATCCCGGTCGGGCGAGATATTCCAGAACCAGGGCGTTTCGATCCGCACGCCGAGGTCGCTGTCGGACCCGACCGTCGGCGTGAGGAACCCGGTCTTGCGCTTAACATTGGGGTCCGGATGGCTGAGATAGGGGGTGTAGAGCACCGGAACGCCCCACATCTCCAGCACGGCGTCGCGATATGTCACCTGCTGTTCGACCCGGTCATGGGTGACTTGCCGGGCTTTCACCTGCCAGATCAACGCCCTGGACGGGTCGTCGCCGCAGGGCTCGCAGGCGGAGTACACCGCCCGGTTGAGGTCGGCCCGCGTGCCTCCCTGCAATTGCGCCGAACTCGCCGCCAGCCGCGAGCCGGAGGCGAACCGGGCCCTGAACTGCTCAACGAAGCCATCTCTCAGATCTTCGGTGAGCTCCACCGACTCGGCGAACATGACCTCGCCCTCCGGCTCGATCACGGTGACATTTCCCTGCGCGCGCGCAATGCCGGTATTCCGATCGAGAACGACCCTGTCCGCCCGCAGGATGCGGCCGTCACGGGCGATCTCGACATCGCCCGCGGCTGCGACGAGATTACGCTCGCGGTCGAATTCGATCTTTTCCGCCTGGAAGACGAGCGGTTCTCTTCCTGCGCTGCTTCCGGGCTCCGCCGCCGCGCTCGAGCCCGCAACCAGGCTCAACAGGAGGAGGACACGAAGCGCCTTCACCGACCGGCCGCGTAGCCTTGCATGAGGCGGGGATTGGCTGCCGCCTTCAGCAGTCCGTCCTCCCGGGCGCAGGCGCTGATCCGGCCGATGCTCCAGGGGCCGATGACCTCCACATCGTGGCCGCGCCGGGCGAGCTCGGCAACGGTTTCCGCGGGCAGGCGCTCCTCCACGGCCAGCCGGCCGGGATCGGCCTGGCGGGGATAGAAGGAGGACGGGAAATGATGGCTCTGGAAGGTCGGCGCGTCGATCGCCGCCTGAAGGTTCATGCCGTGGTGGACATGGCGCAGGAAGAAGATCAACGACCACTGGTCCTGCCCGTCGCCGCCGGGCGTGCCGAAGGCCATCCAGGGCTCGCCGTCGCGGAAGGCGAATGACGGGCTGAGTGTCGTGCGGGGCCGTTTCCCCGGCGCGAGCGAGCCGGGCAGGCCCTCCTCCAGCCAGAACATCTGCATGCGCGAGCCGAGGCAGAACCCGAGTTCGGGGATCACGGGAGAGCTTTGCAGCCACCCGCCGGAGGGCGTCGCCGAGACCATATTGCCCCAGCGGTCGATGACATCCAGGTGGCAGGTGTCGCCGCCCGCCAGCGCCATTGTGGGCTCGCCCGCGCCCAGCACCGGGCCGCGCCGCTCGCCGACCCGCACCGTCGAGGCGAAGCCTTCGACCGCGCCGGGCCGAATCTCCCGGCTGGCCTCCGCGCCGACAAGCCTGCGCCGGGCGTCGTTGTAGTCGTCGGACAGCAGGCGCTCCATAGGCACATCGACATGGGCCGGGTCGCCGTAGAAGGCTTCGCGGTCGGCGAAGGCGAGCTTTGCGCATTCCACGACGACATGGGCGAAATCGGCGCCGAGCGGGTCCAGACTGTCGAGGTCGAAGCCCTTGAGCAGCGCCAATTGCTGCAGGAACACCGGCGCCTGCGACCAGGGGCCGGCCTTGGCGACCCGGTAGCGGCCGTAATCGTATGTGAGCGGCTCCTCGTAGCTCGCCCGCCAATTGGCCATGTCGTCGCCGGAGAGCAGGCCGCGATGCCGGCGGCCCGAACTGTCCATGACCTCGCTGCCTGCTGCGAAATCGGCGATCGCTTCGGCAATGAAGCCTTGCCGGAAGATGCGCCGGGCGGCGTCTATGCGATCCTCCCGCGACCCGCCGCCGGCTTCGGCTTCCGCGACGAGCCGCGTCCATGTCCGGGCAAGCGCCGGGTTGCGGAAGAGCTTTCCGGACTCCGGCAGCCGCCCGCCCGGCAGATAGACCGCGGCGGAGGTCGGCCATTCCTCGCGGAACATCGACTCCACCGACGCTATGGTCGCGACCGCATGGCCGACCAGCGGGTAGCCGCCGCCGGCGAATTCGATGGCCGGGCGCAGCAGCCGCGCGAGGTCCATCGTCCCGTAATCGCGCGCGATCGACAGCCAGCCATCGACGGCGCCCGGCACGCAGGTCGCCAGCAGGCCGGTGCCCGGCACGATGTCGAGGCCGAGAGCGCGGAAGGCGTCGATCGTGGCCGCAGCGGGCGCCGGGCCCTGGCCGCAGACGACCCGCAGCCGCTCCTCGTCCGCGCTCCAGATGAGCGCCGGCATGTCGCCGCCGGGGCCGTTCAGATGCGGTTCGACGACCTGCAGCGCGAAGCCGGCCGCCACCGCGGCGTCGAAGGCGTTGCCGCCTTCCTCCAGCACCGCCATGGCGGTGGCGGACGCCAGCCAGTGCGTCGAGGCGGCGACGCCGAAAGTGCCGAGCAGTTCGGGGCGCGTGGTGAACATGGGGCCACTCTATCCCGTCATGCGCCTGCTATAAAGCCGCGCCTGAGCGAGGCGGAGGCATAAAGAGAATGGGCGAACGGCCGATGGACGGCATCCGGGTCCTGGATGCGGCGACCTTCATTGCAGGGCCCCATGCGGCCACGATCCTGGGTGAGTTCGGCGCCGAGGTCGTCAAGATCGAGCAGCCCGGCGGCGACCCCTGGCGGCGCTACGGCACGCCGAGCGCGCGCGCCGACAGTTCGCTCGCCTGGCTCAGCGAATCCCGCAACAAGCGCTCGATCACGCTCAACCTGCGCGCGCCGGAAGGGGGGGCGCTGTTCCGCCGGCTGGCGGCCGACGCCGATGTGGTGTGCGAGAATTTCCGCCCCGGCACGATGGAGCGCTGGGGACTCGGCTATGACGAACTGGCCGCTGACAATCCGGGCCTGGTCATGCTGCGGGTCACCGGCTACGGGCAGACCGGGCCCTACCGCCAGCGGCCGGGCTTCGCCCGCATCGCCCATGCCTTTGGCGGGCTCACCCATCTCGCCGGCTTTCCGGGCGGCCCGCCGGTGACGCCGGGCTCGACCTCGCTCGGCGACTACATGACGGGCATGTACGGGGCGCTCGGCGTGCTTATGGCGCTCCGCGAACGGGAGCGCTCGGGGCTGGGCCAGGTCATCGACCTCGCCCTGTTCGAGCCCGTGTTCCGGGTGCTGGACGAGCTCGCGCCCGCCTATGACGCCGCGGGGACGGTGCGCGGCCGCGAGGGCTCGAACACGCTCAACGCCTGCCCGCACGGCCATTTCGAGTGCGGCGACGGGCGCTGGATCGCCATTGCCTGCACCAGCGACAAGATGTTCGAGCGGCTGACCGGCGCCATGGCGCGGCCCGATCTGCAGGAGCGCTACGGCGAAGCCCCGGCCCGCCTGGCGGAGCGCGGCGTCGTGGACAGCGCCGTTGCGAACTGGCTCGGCTCGATGGACCGCGACGAGGCGATGGAGCGCTGCCTGGCGGCGGAAGTGCCCGTCGGCCCGGTCAACGCCGTGGACGAAATCTTCGCCGACCCGCATTTCGCCGCGCGCGAGGCCATCCTGCGAATCCCGGATGCGGATACCGGCGAGATCGCGGTGCCGGGCGTGGTGCCGAAACTCTCGCGCACGCCCGGCCGGGTGGAGCGGCTCGGCCCCGCCCTCGGCGAAGCGAATGAGGAGGTTTACGGCGCCCTCGGCCTCTCCCCGGAGGAGATTGCGGAACTCGCCCGCAAGGGCGTGGTGTGAAGCGGACATCGTTGACGGCGGCTGACGAGGTGGCTAAGCTGTTCTTGTTATGGACCGGTCTTGCGGCGTCGGCAGGAGTTGCAGGTTTCGATGACCCCTTATGAGAGCGCCACCTTGCAAGTGCAGGAAACCGGCCTGCGGCTGCAGGAAACCAGCTTGCAGTTGCAGGAAACCGGCCTGCGGCTGCAGGAAACCAGCCTGGAGTTGCAGGCAACCGGCCTGGAGCTGCAGGCAACCGGCCTGGAGTTGCAGGAAGCTGCCCTCTGGCTCCAGGAACTGTCGATCTGGGCGACGGTGGGGGTCGGGCTGCTCCATGCGCTGCTGATCTGCGCCGGCTTGTGGATGATGCACCGCGCGTCCTCGGACCGGAACCGGGCCATGGATGCGCAGGAGCGCGATTCGCAGCGCCGGCACGACGAGGCAATGGAGGCTATCGACCGGCAGCATAAAGAGACGATGGAGACGCTTGCTGCGCAGCGACGGGCGCTGGAAGCCCTGATCGAGCGCACCGCGCCGCGGGCCGCCCCCGCGAAGTGACGCCTGCAATCGTTTGAGGCACTTGCAGAATTGAGGTTCTGAGGAATAGCGGCTGAGATTTTGGATGCGGTTTTAGGTTTGCGTTGCGTTTGGGGCGCTGCGGCTGGCCTGATTGGGTCGCGGGTCGTGTCTGCGGTCGGTTTTGAGGCGAGCG
>JAJECF010000096.1 GCA_022822125.1 Alphaproteobacteria bacterium | reverse complement strand
AAACCGCGTCTTCAAAAGCTACGACGACATCCTCGACCACTGCTGCAATGCCTGGAACAATCTCGTATCACAGCCCGCACGCATCGCATCAATCGGAACCCGAAAATGGGCCCATGGGTTCTGAACCACCGCCGTTGGTATGACTCTGCCAACCGGAACGCAAGCTCGGACCGGTAGGGGATCCACCTGGACTCAAGCAGATCCGGGAGAGAGCCCGGATGCGTGGCTTCGTGGAACACGATCTTGCCGAATTCCTTGCGGGTCCGTTTCTCTTCGATGGCGGCTGCTGCAAGCGCAGCGGCCGCAGCCCGCCGGGGACCGAGCATCCGGCAGGCGCGCCGCCAGTCGTCCTCGGACAGGGCCAGCCGTCCGGTGGCCAGCGCGTGGGCGGTAGCGGTCAGCTCGTCCCAGTCCAGTTCGGAGCTGTTGGCGACGAGCTCGCGTATCGACCGGGGTCCGTATTGCTGCACGGTAGCCAGGTCGGGCAGGAGTTCGGGGGCCGCGGGCTGGAATTCGCCGTTCTCGAGGGCCGCAACGACGGCCAGGTCGATCTCGGTCTCGATCGCGGCGACAGCCTGACTGTGAGTGCTGCGAAACCACGCACTGTCATACCGAGACCTCAGCCCGGCGATGCGGTCTATGAGCCGGGGCGCCGGGGCGAGGCGCGGACGCGGCGCGGCATACAGGACCGCGGCGGCCGCGCTTCTGGCGTCGATCCTGTCCTCGAGGCGGGCCCAGGTCTCGTCGTCGATGGCGAGCGCCTCCCGGCCGAGCACGCGGGCATTTTCGATCACCGAGGCCCAGCCATGTTGCCGGCCGGGTTCGTCGGAGGCCGGCGCCCATTGCGTTTCGGGAATGAGGCCCTGGATATCGTGGATGTCGGGGACGGGCTTGAGAAGATCGGCGAAGGCTGCGGCCTTCCGGGGATCCTCATCCTCCTCCCCGGCGGAGACGATCCCGTCGAGGTCGAGCGCCCCGGCGCCTGCCGCGCGGACTGCGGACTCGAAGCAGAGTTCGATCAGGCCGAAATGCCGGGTGCGGTATTCGTATCGGGACAGCGCCAGCATGGCGACGACGGTAAAGGCGCGCTGACCCAGCAGCTCCTTCGCCTCCATCAGGTCGGCCTTCTTGCCGATCCGGTCCGGCAGATGGAGGCGCACGACCCGGTCGTAGAGGTTGTGCCAGGAGCACTTGTCCGCATCCGGGGCTATGGGCGAAAGGGAACGGAGGCGCCCGTAGAGCTTGCGGGCGCGCTCCAGCGACGGGACGTTGACCTCCAGGCTTCCGGGTTCCGGGAGGAGGGACAGCCTCGCGGTCGCCTTGACGAGCTTGCGGACGGCGCGGTCGAGGGTGGCGGGCCTCCCGGCGGCGGTGGCGACTGTGCCGCGCAGCGAGCCCGCAGGGTCCGACACGAGTTCCAGCGACTGCTTTGCCATGGCGATAACGGCCGCCGCGGCTGCGCCGTGCCGACCGAGCTGCTCTCGGGCCTGTTGCCAGTCCTCTCTCGGAACCAGCCGGTCGAAAAGGGCCATGCAGCGGGTGCGATGGATGACCTGGGGCCAGAGCGGCGCCTGGCGGTCCGGTCCGGGCGGATGAATATGGCGGAGGAGATGAGCCAGGACAGTCGGGTCGGGAAGGCCCGGCGCGGCCGCCGGCAGCTCCGTCTCCGAACGGATGGCCGCGAGCAGTTCCTCCGCCCGGGCCCGAAGGTCGATGTCGCCGCGTGCGATGGCGTCCAGCGTCTCGTCCAGCAAGGTCGGGCCCGGCAGGGATGTGAGGTCCAGGGACGCGGCAATGTCGGTGAGTATGACGGCGGCGGTTGCGGCCTCGCGGCCCACCCTGCGGGCATGGGCGTCGAAATGTTCTCCCGGGTCTTCGCCGGTGAAGAGATCCGCAGGCGTTATCGGAGCGTCGTCGCCAGCCAGTCCGTCGTCGTAGCGGAAGGGACTGTCCGGATATCCCGCCCAGAGGAACGGAAGAAGGCGGATCGCTTGCCGTGCGAGGCCCTTCCAGTCCCGGGCCGGGGGCCCCGACCGCGCATCGAGCGCGCCCTGCGTCCAGGGCAACAGTTGCTGAAGCTGGCGTATCGAGGGGAGCGGTACGGCGTTGCCCGTGCCGCCGGGATAGTATGCGGTCACGTCCGCGGTCATGTTTGCGGTCTCCCGGGTTTGCTTGTGATGTTGCTCCTCGGCGCATGGCCGGATGCCATCGCCGGTGGTTCAAAGGTCCGGGAACCCCGGCGAAGCTGCGCGCGGGGCGGGGCGGACGAACTGCGGTGCGCGATCCTGTGCTTGCCTTCCGGCCTGCCGTGCTCCAGCTTCCGGGCCTTGCGGAAGGGAACGGAAGGGATGGCATATTCATTCAGTGTCGAACTGGTCGTCTGCGAGGAAACAGGCGTCCTCGTCGCAACGAGCGACGACATTCCCGGCCTTGTCCTCGAAGCCGAAACCTTCGGCGGCATCATGGATGCCCTGATCGACTGCGCCCCCGAACTGATCAGGCAGAACCACCCGGACCTGCCCGAAGACGAATACTGCGTCTCCTTCGCGCCGGTGCGGCACCCCGTCCTGCGCTCCTGCACCACTGCCCTGGCCGCATGAAGGACGATCGGCAGGCCGGCCGGCGTGACGACGTCGATCAGCGCCGCGAGCGTCTGCGGGGCGCTGCATGGGACCGGCTGTCCGCCACGATGGATGCGATCGGCAAGAAATCTTCCGCGGACGGCTTGACGGATGCCGGGCTCGAAGCGCTCCTGGCGGACGAGAGTTGAACGCGTCGTCTTCCAGGAGCCGCCCTTCCGGGAGATCACGGAGTAGATATCAGGCTGGGTCATGCTTCGCCTCCATGGCGGTTGCGCGCGTTTGTCGAAAATCGGCTTCGAGCGCCTCGCCTATTTTCAGAAGGCGGCTGAATTCGGCTGCATCGGCGTCCGGAATGAGGGGTAGCTTTGGGAGTCGGGCGCGAAACGCTGAAGCCTGAGCTTCGGAGATGTATCCGTCCAAAACGGCGGCGCGCACGATGCGGCGCATGCGCGTAATGAGACGCCTGATGCGATCATGCAGAGCTGCTCGCTCGTTCCAGATAGCTCGGAGTTCGGGTGCTTCGCTTTCCAGTCGGGTGGCGAGATCGTTCATGGGCGAAAGGTCAATGCCGGACGCAGGATAGGTCTTGCCTGTTGCCGGGTCGGACCAGTGCGGTCGAAGATCTTTGCGTGAACCCCGGGCGATAATGGCGCCCAGCTCGACCAGGCGCCTTTCGCGGCGTCGTGCGCTGGTCGGGTTGCCGTTGGAACCGGGCATCTCCCGTAATGGCAGACGGAGGACCGGCCACCGACCCACCTTGGGTTCCTCTTTGCAGAGGGTGTCCAGGGCGCGGCGAAGATAGGTGATGTCCTGATTGTCCCAACCGGCGATTTGGGCGACCTTGTGATCCTCAAGAAGCACAAGGAGGCGCCAGCGCTGACGGATTTTGGGTGGATACTTTGCGGCAAGGTACTCGCTATATGTGCAGTTCATGTCCTCGTTTCCCTGATTTGAGTTGGCAGGCCTGTGTGGCCCTTTGGGGGGATCGGAGGATGCACTGGGAATGGATGGCGAGGCAGTGATCTGAATGATCGCAACATGATCATTGGTCCCGGTGCCGAACGGATTCATTTGTCGCTTTCCGAGATGCGGCATGCTGGCCGTATCGTCGTTTAACTTCGTCGAGATACGGCCATCGCCCGCGTTGCCGCACGATACCGAGCCATAATTCCCTCATGCCGTCGGGATCGGCGATACCGGCGCAGAAGCGGTCCATGGCGACAGGATTGGCCACCGTCCGCAGCTCACGGAGCGGGGGGTCGTCGGGAAACAGCGGCGTCGGCGGAGGACGGTCCCCGCTGCCGGTCGCGCCGCTCGACGGCATGTCCGGTCGGGGCGCCTCATCCGGCAGCTCCGAGGACGACGGCGACCCTGCCAGGGCTTGGGGCGCATCGCTCGCCGCTCCTTCGGCGTGTCTCGAAACCATGCCCCATAGCGAGGCGCCGAGATTGAGTTTGCCTGCCAGCGCCTGCTTGAGGATGCCGTCGAAATAGGCGCCGGGCGTCTTCTCGATCTTGCCGTCGTCGCATTTGGCCGCGACATGGGCGATGGCGAGGGAAGCGCCCTCGGGCGTCATGCGCCGGCACGCCTTCCCCCAGAGAGCCGGGCTTATCTTCATGTCGCTGCGGGCGTGGTTTGCGGCCGAGACGAACTCATCCACAGAGGGTTCCCGGCCGGGCGGGAGATATCGCGCGACCCGGTGGCTGAGCGCCTCAAGGATGTCCTCGCCTGGGGGCGCCTTGATTTCTTCCGGGTGGCACGAGGCCTCGCGGCGACTACCGTCTTCCCTTTCCGGGCCAAGGGGGGCGGCGGACGGCTCCTCGGATTCCGCGACCGGTTCGGCCAGGCCGTCCGCCGCTACAACTTCTTGTACTGGATTCTCTCTTGTATGTAATTGGGGCACCGGGTGGACCCGTGCCTGGGCAGGAATATTCCCTGACGAAACGGCGGCGGACGCAGCGCGTATCCTCTCGGCAAGATTGTCGTGAAAGCGTTCGGCGGCCTCGCAAACGGCAGACAGATCGTCGAAGGAGAGACGGTCCGGCCGCTTGTGCGCGGCGGTGTCGTCGAGGCCGCGGCGGAGGGGTTCCAGTTCCCCCGGCGCGAAGATGCCGTCGCGTTCCGCCTGTTGGAGCGCGGTTTGCGCATGCCTGCGCGCGCTCGAGAGCCTCCGGCGCAGGCTCTTGTGTTTCCTCCTGGCAGCCTGGTGGGCTTCCCAGTTCCGCAGAAGCCCGGGAAGCAGCAATGCGCTTGGCGCGATGTCTATGCCGCAGGCCTCCACGATGGGTCCTGAAGGCCGGCCTGACCTGTCGGGCTCCCGTTCGCCGTAGCGCGCGTAGTTGGCGCTGTCCTGGAATGCGATGGCGCCGAGCAACATCAGCTTGCGGTCGTTCGTTCGCACCGTGTCCTCGGTGACGCCCAGTTCGGCGGCCGTCTCCGAGACCTGGGGCCAGACAATCCTGAGATTGCCGGGGCGCCAGTCGAGGGGCTTGCTGCAGCTGATGTAGAAGTGCAGTTGTGCGACGAGGCCAGGGTGCCAGCCCTGCGTCCTGGCAAATCCCTGGCGGCTGAGCACGCGGGTAATGGTGAAGCGGTCGGCGCCTTCGGGGAGGTCCGGGACCACGGCGGCGCGGTCGAGCGCTTCGTAGTACGCGGCATCGAGTGTGCGACCGCCCGTCGGATTGGGGCTGCGTGGGGAGTCGCCGCCTCCGGGGCGGGCGCTAATGTCTTGATCTTGCATGTTTTTCGACGCTCGGCGTCGTCCATGCCTCGATCCCCACTTTTTTCGCTCCACCGGCTTGACTGGGCAGACCGGGGGGGTTACCTTCCGGGCCTGACGATTGCTTCGGAAGGTTCCTGACGCGGTTGTGTGGGGACTGAAGCTACAGTCCGGTTTTCGGGCTAAGATCGGGCAGCGGAAGTCGGATTCCGCTGCCCGCTTTCTTTAACCGCTTGACTGTCTAGGGCTAACCAAGCACAATTCTCCGGCTCCTGAAGGTCTGAAGACCTGCCGGATGTGGTGGTTAGGATAGGAGCTCTGCATGACCGGCAAGCGGGTGCGCGACAGCAACGAGGCGATGGCACTGAACCTGGCGCGCGACATGAGGATACTGTCGAGCTAGGGAAGCAATCGCCGAGCCGAGCTTGACCGCGGGAGGGCTCCCTCCTACGCTTTCGGGCAGCGAGTATGCCGCTCTGGGTACTGATGCAACCCTCTAAATTCTCGGAGAAATCGACATGTGTGACGACAAGGAGTGCCCCAAAGTGGGGATTATGACCGATGATCAAGGAAATCCGTCGAGCATGCGGTGGATGTCGATGGGGTGCGTAGTCGTAGCAGTCCTGATTGCTGGCTACGCAATGCTCTATGGAAAGGGAGACCCCGGCATAGATCTGACTCTGATCTTTCTGGTCGCTGGACTAGCGCCCAAGACGTTCCAGAAATTTGCAGAGAAGATGAAGTCCTAGATCCACGCGAAGAGAAGGTCTGTCACTATGGCTATCCAGAACAGGACCGCCGTGCCGGCAAACGCGATGAGGATAGCGTAGAGATATTTGTCGACCGTTTCCATACTTGTATTTATACGAGTCAGCCCGCTACCAGTTCCCGGTAGGTGAGCCGCCTTCCGGCCATCCCCGCCGCGAGCGTGCCCATCAGGTCCGCGGTGTCCTCCGAGCGGGCGTTGTGCCGCTCCGCGAACTCGGTCACGTAGCGGTCCAGGTGCTTGTGGCTCATGTAGTGGAAGATGCCGTGGTACCCGCGCTTGAGCATGGCCCAGAAGCTCTCCACGCCGTTGACGCTGGCCATGCCGTTCACGTACTCGCCGGCGCTGTGGTTGACGGTCTTGTGGCTCTTGACGGCTCCCCGGTAGCCGCGAAGCTCGTCGGTGTATAGCGTCGCGGTCGGGCTCACGGTCTGGTGGACGAACTCGTGGAGGGTCTCCTTGGTCCTGTCGGCGACGACCCTGGCCTGGACCCTCCCGGACTCCCGCTCCTTGACAGCCGCGACGACGGCCTTGCCCCTGCCGCCCTGCCCGTCCTTGGTGTAGCCGCCGACGAAGGTCTCGTCGGCCTCGGCGTCGCCGAAGGCCTCCGCCTCGCGGGGACCCCACGCCTCGCGGATGCGGTGGGCGAGGTGCCACGCGGCCTTCTGCGTGATGCCGAACTCGCGGGCGATCTTCGTGCTGGCGATGCCCTTGAGGTTGGTCGCGAAGAGGTAGAGGGCGACCGCCCATATGCGGTAGCCGAGCTTGCTGCCCCGCATGACGGTGCCGCTGCGGAGGGAGAACATCGGGCGCTTCGGGCAGTCGCGGCAGCGGTGCGTCATGGTGGGGTGCGGGACGCCGCACTGGACGTTGAAGCTGCCGCAGTGCGGGCAGTGGGGGCCCTGCGGCCACAGCCGCTTCTCGAACCACGCCTCGGCGGCAGCGTCGTCGGGGAACTTGGAGACGACCTGGAAGAGGGTGAGGCCGCGCCGCTTCCTCCGCGTCCGGTTTCGCTCCCTTCGCTTCGCCTTCTTGTCCCAGATCATGGCGTGTATCCCTTGAATGACGATGCGGTGACTATATTCCTACTCGGAGAAAAAGTCAAGGGAAAACAGCGGCTTAGAGGGTTGACTCGTCCCGCGATAGGGTTATGATACGGGTGTCTGGCGGGTCCGGCAGGACTCGAACCTGCGACCTCCGGTGCAGTAAACACGGCGCTCTTTCCAGTCTGAGCTACGGACCCTTCGCCAGACACGACCGGTCGCCGCCTCGGCGGTGGCCGGTCACTATCGAGATGACGTGTATGACGATGGGTCCGGGGAGCGAGCGCGCTCCTTGCGGACGGCGGATATATAGACTGCGAATCAGAGGGAGTCAAAAGCCGTGACGACGTATCCCAGACAGGCCCCGACCGGACGGCCGCGCCCCGGCGCGCGCATCTGCGTCAACTGCCACCACTGGATTCCGGGCGAGGACGGGGAGGGGCGGTGCTGGATCGAGCGGGGGAACCCGCTGGCCGGTCTGATCACGAGCTACGACGACAGCTGCGAGGAGCACCTTCCGAAGATGCGGCTGACGGCGAACTGAGGCCGATTGTTACTTTCGTATATAAACCCGAACAGGAACTCCGGCATGACGCCCAGCAGGTTGGTGTGCGTGGCGCCGCAGGCGATGACCTCGTCCAGCCAGCGATTGGGGCTGAACCGGCGCACGATATGCACCCTGGCGCCCACGCTCAGAGCCGCAATCGTCTGCGCGCACAGCGCGTTGATGTGGAAAAGCGGCATGCAGACGTAATAGCAGTCATCGCCCGTCAGGCCGGTCGCGCGCGCCGTCGCGGCGGACATGAGGAAAAGGTGCCCGTGCGGCAGCAACACGCCCTTGGAGGGCCCGGTGGTGCCGGATGTGTAGAGGATGGCCCCGATATCTCCGGGCCGGGCGCCCGTTTCCGGCACCGGACCGCCATCGCCCGCGGCGAGGAACGCCCCGAAGGTCGAGACGGCGCTTCCGGCAAACAGGCCCGGCAGGGCCGCCGGCGCCTCGCTTCCGACGACGGCCAGCCGCGCCGGCGCCGGTCCCCCTACGCCATCGAACATCTGCAAAAGGCCCGCTTCGGCCAGGATTATCGCCGGCGCCGCGTTGTCGACCTGGTGCGCCAGGAATGCGCCCCTGAGTTCGATATTCACCGGCACGATGATGCAGCCCGCCTTCATCGCGCCGAAAAAGGCGATCAGGATTTCCGGCCCGTTGCCGAGAAGCGCCATCACCCGCTCGCCCGGCCCGATCCCGCAGGCGGCGAGCGCGGCGGCGAAACGGTCCGAGTCCCGGTCGAGGCCGGCAAAGGTCAAGGATGCGCCGCCCTCGAAGGTCGCGAACGCCCGCTCCCCATGCCGGCGCGCGCGGGCGCGGACCAGATGCGTCATCGTCCAGTCCGGTCGGACACGCCCGTCGCCCAGAACCGCTTCGCCCCTCATGGCAGACAGCTTACACCAACCTTCACGGACAGGAATCGGCGAACCGGCGACCGGGCTCCGGCCGGCCGGAGCCCGGAATGTCATGTTTTGTCATGATCCGCATGTGCATGGCGCATAGGGAATTGTCTTTTCAGGCATGAAGGTGAGGCTCCGGGCGGAGGGTCTGCGTGTTTTCTCCGGTTTTCCCTGCTTCGTATCCTTGACATGTCCCTCTTCTCTAGATCCTATTTTGTTCTTTCATTCCCGCCGCTGCGTTGCCCGCCTGCCATGCGCGCGTGAACCCGTCTCCTCCCGGCCCAGTCTAGCCGTCGATATCCTGTCGTCAAGTCAAAATAGGATTTATTACAGATGAGGCACTTGCAGAATTGAGGTTCTGAGGAATAGCGGCTGAGATTTTGGATGCGGTTTTAGGTTTGCGTTGCGTTTGGGGCGCTGCGGCTGGCCTGATTGGGTCGCGGGTCGTGTCTGCGGTCGGTTTTGAGGCGAGCG
>JAJECF010000203.1 GCA_022822125.1 Alphaproteobacteria bacterium | reverse complement strand
CGCTCGCCTCAAAACCGACCGCAGACACGACCCGCGACCCAATCAGGCCAGCCGCAGCGCCCCAAACGCAACGCAAACCTAAAACCGCATCCAAAATCTCAGCCGCTATTCCTCAGAACCTCAATTCTGCAAGTGCCTCGGGCGCTATTAATTTTCTCCCCTGCGCCCGGAAGCCAACCGCGCGATGACGCCCCTGAGCGTGCGGACCTCCTGGTCGGTGAGGCCGGCGCGGGCGAAGAGGGCGCGCAGATTGCGCTGGACGGTGGGCTTGAGCTTCGGCTCGCGGTAGTAGCCGGCGGCCTCCAGCGCGCCGTCGAGATGCCGCCAGAAGCCCTCGAAGGCTTCGGCCGGGGCAAGCGCGCTCGGCGGCGGCGGTTGGGGCGGCGGGACGGCCATGCGCCACTCCCATGCCACCAGGAACACGGCCTGGGCGAGATTGAGCGACGGGAAATCGGGGTTGAGCGGCGCCTCGATTATGGCGGCGGCGAGGCCCACTTCGTCATTGTCGAGGCCGCTGCGCTCCGGGCCGAACAGCACGCCCGCCCGCGCGCCCGAATCGCGCAGCAGCCGGGCCGCTTCGCGGGGGCCGTGGACGGGCTTTTCGACATCGCGCCGGCGCGCCGTCGCCGCCAGGACGAGCTGCAGATCGGCCACCGCTTCCGCCGCCGTGTCGAAGACGCGCGCATTCTCGATCACGGTGTCCGCGCCGGCCGCAGCCGCCTCGGCCGCCGGGTTCGGCCAGCCGTCGCGCGGGGCGACGATCCGCAGATCGTCCAGCCCGCAATTCAGCATCGCGCGCGCCGCCATGCCGATATTCTCGCCGAGCTGCGGGCGCACCAGCAGGATGGCGGGCGGGCGGCTCACCGTCCGGCGTTGAGCAGCTTGTAGGTCAGGCTGTCGTTCAGCGCTTCGTAGGAGGCATTGATGATGTTCCCGGAGACGCCGACCGTGGTCCAGCGGGCGCCGGTCTCGTCGGCGCTCTCGATGAGGACCCGCGTGACCGCCGCCGTGCCGTCGCCGGGCGTCAGGATGCGCACCCGGTAGTCGGTCAGCCGCACGCCTGCAAGGCAGGCATAGTCGGGCAACAGCGCGAGGCGGAGCGCGGCGTCGAGCGCGTTCACCGGCCCGTTGCCCTCCGCCACCTGCATGGACCGGCGTCCCTCGACCGAGAGCTTCACCACCGCCTCCGACATCGTCACCAGTTCGCGCCTTGCGTTGAAGCGGCGCTCGTCGGTGACGCGGAAGCTGTCGAGCGACCAGTAGTCCGGCACGGTCTGGAGCATCCGCCGGGCGAGCAGCTCGAAGCTCGCCACCGCGCCGTCATAGGCATAGCCCTGGAACTCGCGCTCCTTCACCAGATCGACCAGACGCGCGACGCGCGGGTCGTCCCGGTCCACATCCAGGCCGATCTCCCGGAAGCGCGCGAGGATATTGGCGCGGCCCGACTGGTCCGAGACCAGGATCTGGCGCCTGTTGCCGACCGTCTCGGGCGCAATGTGCTCGTAGAAGGCCGGATCCTTCTCCACTGCCGAGACATGGAGGCCCGCCTTATGCGCGAAGGCCGAGGCGCCGACATAGGGCGCATGGCGGTTCGACGGGCGGTTGAGCCGCTCGTCGAACGCCCGCGAGACCTGGGTGAGGCGTTCCAGACCGTCCGCCGGCACCCCGGTTTCGAAGCCCATCTTGAGGGTGAGCGTCGGCAGCAGCGTCACCAGGTCGGCATTGCCGCAGCGCTCGCCCAGGCCGTTCAGCGTGCCCTGCACCTGCCGCGCGCCGGCGCGCACCGCGGCCAGCGTGTTGGCGACGGCATTGCCGGTGTCGTTATGGGCATGGATGCCGAGCTGGCCCCCTGCCACGACTTCAGCGGCCCGCGCCACGGCCGCTTCCACCTCGTGGGGCAGCGCCCCGCCATTGGTGTCGCAGAGCACGACCCAGCGCGCGCCCGCCTCCAGCGCCGTTTCCAGCACGCTGAGCGCATAGTCCGGCCGGGCCTTGTAGCCGTCAAAGAAATGCTCGGCGTCGAACAGCGCCTCCTTCTCGCGCCGGACGATCTCCGCGATGGAATCGCGGATCATGGCCAGGTTCTCCTCCAGCGAGACGCCGAGCGCCGATTCGGCATGGCGCGCATCGGCCTTGCCGACCAGGCAGATCGTATCGACGCGCGAGCGCAGCGTGACCGCGAGGCCGGGATCATTGGCCGCCGACCGGCCGGCCCGGCGCGTCATGCCGAAGGCGGTCAGGCGGGCGCGGGAGAGCGCCGGCGGGTCCGCGAAGAACCCGTCATCGGTCGGGTTGGCGCCCGGCCAGCCGCCTTCGACATAGTCGATGCCGAGCGCGTCCAGGTCGCGGGCGATGGCGGCTTTGTCAGCGACATTGAAATCGACGCCCTGCGTCTGGGCGCCGTCGCGCAGCGTCGTGTCGAACAGGTAAAGGCGGTTGTCGTTCATGGCGGCCCCCGGCCGGACGGGACAGGCGCCGGGGGTATAACGCCCCCGCCGGTCCGGGTCGAGGCCGGCGGCCCTTCCAGGATTGAACCCCGTCCCGCCTCGGCTATGGTGCCGCCCTGCCCGCATTGCGAACCGAAGCCCCATGAGCATTCTCGTTACCGGCGTCGCCGGCTTCATCGGCATGCATGCCGCCGCCGCCCTGCTGGCCCGCGGCGAGGTCGTCATCGGGATCGACAATCTCGACGGCTATTACGACAGGGTGCTGAAACGCGCCCGGCTCGCCCGCCTGAACGGCCTGCCCGGCTTCACATTCCGGCGCGCCGACATCGCCGACGACGCGGCGATGGACCGGCTGCCGCTCGACGGCGCGGATCGCATCCTGCATCTCGCCGCCCAGGCCGGCGTGCGCTATTCGCTGGAGAATCCGCGCGCCTATGTCCGTGCCAATATCGCCGGGCATCTGAACCTGCTGGAGCTGGCGCGGCGGTGGACCATGTCGCATTTCGTTTATGCAAGCTCCTCCTCGGTTTACGGGGACGCGGGCTCCGGGCCGCTCGCCGTCGAGGCGCCGGCCGACCGGCCACGGTCGCTCTACGCCGCCACCAAGCGCGCGGACGAGCTGATGACGGAAAGCTATGCGCATCTCTACGGCTTCCGCGCGACGGGGCTGCGCTATTTCACGGTTTACGGGCCGTGGGGCCGGCCCGACATGGCGCCAACCCTGTTCGCCCGCGCCATGCTTGCGGGCGAGCCGATTGCGGTCTTCAACCAGGGTCGGCTCGCTCGCGACTTCACCTTCGTCGAGGACGCGGTCCGAGGCACGCTCGGCGCGCTCGACCGGGCCGGAGACGGCCACCGGATCTACAATATCGGCAATGGTCGCGCCGAGCCGCTCATGCGTTTCGTCCGCACGCTGGAAGCCGCGCTCGGCGCGCAGGCGCGGATCGACTTCAAGCCGATGCAGCCGGGCGATGTGCTGGAAACCCGCGCCGATATCGGCGAAACGGCGCGGCATTTCGGCTACGCCCCCCGAACCCCCATCGACGAGGGATTGCCCCGCTTCGCCTCCTGGTACAAGGCCTATTACGGCGGGAGCGGGTCCGGCGCGCATGCCCCTTGCCGCCCCGACGCTATCCTGCGCGGGAGCGGAACCGGCGGCTGACGGGGCTCTCCGGCCAGGCGACGAGGCCGCCGCCCGTCACACGCTCGCACCCGTAAACGAGCCAGGGATCGTCCACCGAGCCGATAACAGCATCGACGCGGAACCTGCCGGGATATCGGTCGACCAGCTCCAGCGCTGTGAGGCCGCTGTCATATTCGCCGTCGAGCAGGCCCTCGGCGACGCGCATGATCGACGCTGCAGGCACATGGTCGGGCCAGGCGGAAAGGTCCGCATAGCCGCTCGTGGCCGGCTGCAGCGCGAGGGTCCGCGGCCGCGCGATTTCGGCGCGGGTGAGGATGCTCAGCTCCTTGCTCGCCGAGATGAAGCTATCGACGATATGGATGCCGTAATCGAAATGCGCCTTCGCCACCACGGCGGCGCAATCGGGATGCACCGCGACCTGGATCATGAAGTCCGCCCGCCCGGCGCCCATCATCGCCAGGCCCTCGAAGAAGTCGTCGATCAGCACGAGCTCGGCAGCGTCGAGCCGATGGAAGGCCAGATAGTTCCGGGCGACGAGTTCATGATTGGTCCCGGCCGGGCCGAGGGTGGCGAAACGGGGGCAGCTTCTTCGGTTCATGCGCGAATTCCTCCGCTTCAGGCCCCTGCGAGATTTGCGGCGCGGGGGCCGGCGGGGGAGCGCCGGCGGCCGGCGAGGGCGGCGATGGCGACGATGAGGCCGGAGACGGCGGCGATGCAGCCGGCGGCGTTCAGAGACCAGGACGCGCCCAGCAGCGCCGGGGCGAAGCCGGCGAGGCCGTAGCCGACGAAGGCGGCGCCCATGCCCAGCGCGATACTCAACAGAATCTGGGTCCGGTAATCGTCGGTCATCAGCCGCGCGGCGGCGGGCGGGCAGATGAGCATGGCGATCACGAGAATCGAGCCGACGGCCTCGAAGGACGCGATGGCCGCCGCCGCCACGAACAGCACCAGGCCCAGATGGATGAGGCCCGGGCGGAAGCCGAGCGCCGCGGCGAAGGCGGGATCGAATACGGCGAGCCGGATTTCCTTCGCCAGCAGAAGGACCGCCGCCACCGCCGCGGCAAAAACGGCGGCCAGCGTCCAGACCTCGCGCGGCAGCGCCGCTATATCCGGCGCGTCGAGCCAGAGAATGTCCTCCAGCTGGCCGTACAGCACGCAGTCGGCGTCAATATGAAGGTTCCGCGCCGCCGCCTGCTCCAGCATGAAGACGCCGGCCGCAAACATCACCGTGAAGACCGCGCCCATGGCCGCGCCAGGCTCGATGCGCCCGAGGCGACGGACGACCTGGATCGCGCCCGCCGCGACCAGCGCGGCCGCGAGCGCGCCGGCAAGCATGGCAGGCGCGGCGAGCGCGCCGGCGAGCATGAAGCCGCCAACAATGCCGGGCAGCACGGCATGAGCGATGGCGTCTCCAAGCAGGCTCTCGTGCCTGAGCAGGAGGAAATTGCCGAGCAGCGCGCAAAGCGCCGAGGCCAGACCGGCCGCCAGCAGCGCCGGGACATCGACCTGCCAGAAGAGGCTCACCGGCCGCGCTCCCCAAGCAGCGCCAGCGCCTCCGGCGGCAATGGGTCGATGCCCCATGCGAGCCCGGCCGGCACTGCCTCGGGCGCTTCGGCCAGGCAGCGGTCCCAGAGTTCGAGCCGGGCGATGGCGGCCGCGCCCCTGGCGGTCGGCCGGCCGCCCCGCCGCCAGCCGAGCAGGCCGGCGCCCGGGTAGCCGCGACCGGCCTGAAGCGCCCTTGCGGCGCGCAGCCTCCAGCCGGCGCGGGCCCGGCGGGCGACCTCCGCGACGAGGCCGCGACGGGGCGCCGCAAGCAGGCTCGCCGCGAACACCAGCCCGAGCGCCAGCACAATGGACGCGCCGGTCGGCGCGCGCGGCCAGACGGAGGAGGCCGCCGCGCCCAGGAAGGCGCCCCCTGCCCCGAAGGCGACCGACAGCCGGAAAATGCCCGTGAGCCGCTCGGACCAGAACCGCGCCGCAACCGCCGGCAGAATCAGCAGCGCCACCACCAGAACCAGACCGACGGTCTGAAGGCCGAGCACGGTGACCAGCACACCCAGCGCCAGCAGCGCCGCATCCAGCCGCGCGGCGGGCCAGCCGGCGGCGCGTGCATGCTCCTCGTCGAAGCAGAGCAGGCCGAGCGGCCGGAACAGCGCCAGCAGCACGCCGAGCGCCAGCAGCGCGGCAAGGGCAAGCCCCGCGGCCTCCCCGGCCGAGAGCGCGGCGGCCTGGCCCAGGATGAAGCTCTCGAGGCCGCCCTGGCCGCCTTCCGGCAGGGTCTGCACCCAGGAGAGCAGCACAATGCCGATGGCGTAGGAGACGCTGAGCGCAATCGCGATGGCGGCATCGGGAGCGAGGCGGGTGCCGCGGGTGAGCGCCTCGACGGCCGCCATGCCGAGAATACCGGTCATGGCCGCCCCGGCGAGCAGCGCGGGCAGGGCGCGGCCCTCGGCTCCAAGCGCGCCGGCGAGGATGAAGGCGAGCGCGATGCCCGGCAGCGTCGCATGGCCGACGGCATCGGCCGCCATCGCCCTTGCGCGCAGGAAAAGGAAGGCTCCGACGCCGCCGGCGGCAGCGCCCAGCGCCGCCGCGCCCGCCATCACCACGCCGGTATTGTAGCCGGCCTGGAAGGTCAGCGCCTGGACCAGCGCCTCCGGCAGGCCCTCGCCGGCCATCCCTACGCCGCCAAGGCGCGCGGCTTCAGTCCGGAAACATCGTAAGCGCGCCGGAGGGTTTCCTCGCCGAGGGTCTCGGCCGGGGGGCCGCTGGCTATGGCGACGGCGTTCAGCACCGTCACATGGTCGAAATAGGCGGCGACCGCGCCCAGGTCATGATGGATGCAGACGATGCGCCGTCCCTCGCCTTCCAGACGGACCAGCGCGTCGAGTATCGCGGCCTCGGACGCGGCGTCGATGCCGGAGAAGGGCTCGTCGAGCAGCAGCAGGTCGGCCTCCTGGGCGAGCGCGCGGGCGAGAAAGACGCGCTGCTGCTGGCCGCCCGAAAGCCGCCCGATCTGGCGGTGGCGGAACTCGGCAAGGCCCACGCGCTCCAGCGCCGCGTCCGCTGCCTCGAGATGGCGTTTCGAAAGCCGGCGGAACCAGCCGACCCGGCCGTAGAGGCCCATGGCCGCCACATCGCGGGCGGAGACCGGGAAATCCCAGTCCACGCTGTTGCGCTGCGGCATGTAGGCGATGCGGCGGCGGACCCGCGCCACCCGCTCGCCCAGCAGGCGCACCTCGCCCGTAAGCGTGGGAACAAGGCCGAGCGCCGCCTTGAAGAGGGTGGACTTGCCGGCGCCGTTCGGCCCGACAACGGCCGACATGCCGCGCGCCGGCAGGCGGATATCGACATTCCAGAGTACAGGCTTCCCGCCGAGCGCAACGGTGAGCCCGCTTGCCTCGAAGGGCGAGGCGGCCGTTGCTTCAGCGGTCATAGGCCCGGAGCTTTCCCTGCATGCCACGCGCCGGCGCGCTGCCGCCGAGCGCGCGCGCGATGGTGGTGACATTGTGGTCGATCATGCCGATATAGGTCCCCTCATAGGTGCCTTCCGGCCCCATCGCGTCCGAAAACAACCGCCCGCCGACAGCGACCCGGTGCCCGCGCGCCGCCGCGCCCTCGACGATCGCGCGGACATTGCGGTCGGAAACGGTGGACTCGACGAAGACCGCGGGCAGCTTGCGCGCGACGACGGTCTCCACCGCCGCCTCTATGGCCCTCAGCCCCGCTTCGGACTCGGTGTTAACGCCCTGGATGCCCACAACCTCGAGCCCGTAGCGGCGGCCGAAATAGGCGAAGGCGTCATGCGCCGTAACCAGCACGCGCGCGTCCGGCGGGATGCTGGCGATGCTGGCGCGCGCATAGGCGTCGAGCCGCTCGAACCCCTCCGGCGCGGGCAGGCTCAGCCGGTTGGCAGCGGCCGCCAGCGCCTCGGCCCAGAGCGGCGGATCCATCCAGAGATGCGGGTCGGCGGCGCCCGCATAGCCGGCCGCGGCCCGCAGGCGCTTCGCCCCGGGCGCCGCTTCGCAGACGGCCGTCACCGGCTTGCCGGATGCGGCCAGGCGCTCGAAGGCGTCCAGCATCTTTCCTTCCAGGCCAAGGCCGCAATAGAGCAGATGCGGGGCCTCGATCAGCCGGGCGATGTCGGCGCGCGTCAGCTTGTAGAGATGCGGGTCCACGCCCGGGCCCATCAGGCTTTCGATGCCGAGCGGCTCGGCGATCATGGCAATCGTGGCGACCGGCTCCCGGTCTATGGCTGCGGAAACAGGCGGCGCGGCGAGGGCCGGCAGGGCGAGGATAAATGCCGCAAGTCTGCGCATGACCGCGCTAATTGGCACGGTTACGCCCCGACGGCAATCTCCCGCCCCGACATAAATCTGCATACAAGGCAGAAAAATAAAGCCAAGGCTTCATTCTTGCCTTCGCAACGCTCTGAAGGCATGCTGCCTTTCGCCCGAGAGGAGGGATGTCCGATGACCGAGAACCGCCAGATTGTTCTGAAAAGCCGGCCTGTCGGCCTGCCGGCGCCAGAAAATTTTGCGCTGGAGAACGCGCCCATGCCGGTCGCCGGCGACGGCGAGATGCTGGTCCGCACGCTCTGGATGTCGGTCGACCCCTATATCCGCGGGCGCATCAGCGACCGCAAGAGTTATGCGCCGCCCTTCCAGATCGGCGAGCCGCTGGACGGCTATTTCGTCGGGCGGGTGGAAGAGTCGAAGGGCGGGCGCTTTCCAGCGGGTACGCTGGTGTTCGGCACGGGCGGCGGCTGGCGCGACTACCATACGGCCGACGGCAAGGCGCTCCGGGCTGTCGATCCGGACATCGCGCCGCTCCAGGCCAATATCGGCGTGCTCGGCATGCCGGGCCAGACGGCCTATGTCGGCCTGCTGGACATCGGCCAGCCGAAGGAGGGCGAGACGGTGTTCGTCTCCGCAGCGTCGGGCGCAGTCGGCGCGGTCGTATGCCAGATCGCGAAGCTGAAGGGCTGCCGCGTCGTGGGCTCCGCCGGCTCGGACGAAAAATGCGCCTGGCTCAGCGACGAGGCGGGTGTGGACGCCGCCATCAATTACAAGACCTGCGGGGACCTCGAAGCCGCGCTCGCCGCCGCCTGCCCGGACGGCATCGACGTCTATTTCGAGAATGTGGGCGGTGCGCATCTGCAGGCCGCGCTCTCGCAGATGAACTTCTTCGGCCGCATCGTCGCCTGCGGCATGATCGCGGGCTACAACGACAGCGCGCCCAGGCCGGGCCCGAACAACCTGTTCCTCGTGGTCGGGCGGCGCATCCGCATGCAGGGCTTCATCGTCTCCGACCACCGCGAGCGCACCGACGATTTCCTCACGGACGTCGGCGGCTGGATTCGCGACGGCAGACTCCGCTGGCGCGAGACCGTGGTGGAGGGCCTGGAGCGCGCCCCGGACGCCTTCATCGGCCTCTTCCACGGCGACAATTTCGGCAAGATGTGCGTGAAGGTGGCGGAGTAGGGGCGCTGCGATCAGTTATGATATGCCTGCTAAAGGGAGGCATGGCATGAACGGGCGATTGTCGAGCGGGACGGCGACGGTTATGTCGCGCTCTGCCCGGAGGTGGATGTTGCCAGCCAGGGGGACAGCGTGCCCGAGGCGCGGAACAATCTGGCGGAAGCGCTGACCCTGTTTTTCGAAACCGCCGACGGTGCGGAGATCAGCCGGCAATCCGGCGTGCCGCGCTCGGAATTCGAGTGACGACCGCGGAGCCGGGCGCCGGTCCCGGCCTTCCCTGAGACTTCCTTCGACAGCGCCTCCTCCCGCTGCTACCGTTCCGGGGGAGGAACGGAGCCTTGAAGACCGTCTATACCCCGGCGCATGAGCGCCATCGGCCGCCGACCATCCTGACGCGCGGCGTGGAAGTGCCGCACTGGGAGGTCGCGGCGCGGGCGGACGCGCTGCTCGCCGCGGTCGAGGCCGGCGGACATGAGGTCGTCGAGCCGGCGGATTACGGGCGCGCGCCGAGGGCCGCCGTCCACGACCCGGACTATCTCGCCTTCCTGGAGAATGCCTGGATACGCTGGCAGAAGCTCCCCCATCCGACGCCGGCGGTGCAGCCCTACGCCCATCCCGGCCGCCATATGCACGGGCGCCCGACCGGCATCGAAGGCCAGGCGGGCTACTATATGGCGACCGGCAGCGCGCCCATCGTGGAGGGAAGCTGGGAGGCCGCAACAGCCGCCGCCCATGCCGCGACCCACGCCGCCAGGCTCGTGCTCGACGGCGAGGACGCCGCCTATGCGCTCTGCCGCCCGCCCGGCCACCACGCCTTCTCCGATCTCGCCGGCGGCTTCTGCTACCTGAACAATATCGCGATCGCCGCGGACTATATGCGCCGCGAGCGGAGCCGCGTCGCGATCCTCGATTTCGACGTCCACCACGGCAACGGCACCCAGGATATCTTCTACCGCCGACGCGACGTGCTGTTCGTCTCGCTGCACGGCGACCCGGCCGATTATTTCCCCTTCTTCGCCGGCTATGCGAACGAGATCGGCGAAGGCGACGGCCGCGGCTTCAACCTCAACCTGCCGCAGCCGCCGGGCGCGGACGACGCAGCCTTCCTCGAAGCGCTCGACCGGGCTCTGGAAGCCATCCGGCATTTCGCGCCGGAGGCGCTGCTGGTCTCCACGGGCTTCGACGCCTTCGAGGGCGACCCCATCGGCGTGCTGCGCGTCACGACGCCCGGCTTCGGCGAGATCGGGCGGCGGATCGGCGCGCTCGGCCTGCCGACCGTGCTGGTGCAGGAGGGCGGCTACAATATCGAGGCGCTGGGCGCCAATCTCTCCGCCTTCCTCGGAGGCTTCGCCGGGGCCCGCGGGTGACGGGTCCGCCCGGCCCGGACAGTCGCGCTTGACCGAAGAGACCGTCGAGGCCCTCTACGCCCGGTTCGGCCCGGCCTATCGGTGGCTCGCGACCTTCACCGGCATGACGGCCTCCTTCACCATGGTGCTGACCGGCACGGTGGTGGCGGTGGCCGTGCCCGACGTGATGGGCGCTTACGGCGTCGGGCAGGACCGGGCGCAATTGCTGACTACGGGCTTCATCGTCTCCATGACGGCGAGCCAGTTGCTCAACGCCTGGTTCGTCGCGCGCTTCGGCCAGCGCCATACCTTCCTCATCGTCATCGCGCTGTTCTTCCTGGGCGGGCTGATGGCGGCCTTCGGCCCGACGCTCGATTTCATCATCGTCGGCCGCGTGATCCAGGGCTTCGCCTCGGGCGTGGTGCAGCCGCTGGTGATGGTGACCGTCTTCCAGGTCTTCCCGACGAACCGGCGCGGCACGGCGATGGGCATCTACACGATGGCGCTGGCGCTGGCGCTCGGCATCGGGCCGGTTGTGGGCGGCGTCACCATAGACCTGCTGTCCTGGCGCCATATCTTCATCGTCACCCTGCCCTTCGTCGCCGTCTCCTTCTTCCTGGGCATGGTGTTCATGCCGCAGGCCCGGCCGCGCCCGCCCTTTCCGCGTTTCGACTGGTCGGGCTATGCGCTGCTCTGCGTGGCGCTGTTCTGCCTCATGTCGGTGCTCTCGACCGGGCTCCGGCTCGGCTGGAGCTCGGATACGATCCTCTTCCAGTCGGCGCTCGGCACCGTCGCCGGCGCCTTGTTCCTCGTCTCGCAGATGCGCGCCGGCGCCTCGCTGCTGGACCTCTCGCTCTTGCGCAACAGGGCCTTCGCCTCGGCCGTCGCCATCGCCGTGGTGTTCGGCGCCGGCAATTTCGCCACCAGCTACGCGATCCCGGTGTTCGGCCAGCTCGTGCAGAACCAGACGGCGACCGAAGCCGGCCTGCTGCTGCTGCCGGCGAGCCTGCTCGTCATGGCCCTCCTGCCGCTTACCGGCCGGGCGGCGGATATCGCGCCGGTCTGGATTCCGGTCATGGGCGGGCTGCTCTGCTTCGCGCTCGGCGCGGCGCTGTTTTCGCTCGCGGACGCCAACACGCCCTACTGGTCGCTCGTCCTATTCGCGGGCGTCAGCCGCTTCGGCATGGCCTGGATCAATCCCGCGCTGATGACGGCGGCGCTCTCGGCGCTGCCGCAGGACCGGCTCAACCAGGCGGGCGGCGCGATCAATTTCTTCCGCCAGCTCGGCGGCGGCACCGGCACCGGGCTGATCGTGCTGGTGCTCGAATCGCGCATGCTGGTCTATGCCGAGGCGCTGGCCGCGACACAAACGCCCGACAATGCGGCCTCCCGCGACCTGCTTCAGGGCCTCGGCATGCTGCTGGACCGGGCCGGCCTGCCGGAAGCGGAGACCCGGCAGGCGGCGCTCGACTGGCTCGGGCAGGCCGTGTTCGCGCAGGCCACCGCCTTCAGCTTCCAGGACGGCTTCCTCGTGCTGGCGCTCCTGTTCGTGGCGGCCCTGCTGCCTGCCTGGGCGCTCGCCCGCACCAGCCGCGCCCGGCAGCCGGAGGCGCGCCCGGACGGAGGAGCGGGATCGTGACGCTCTGCAATCGCGTGACGCCGTTTGGAGACATTATCGCCACGCCGGAGCGCGGGACGATGATGGGCAATCGCGGCATATTGCATGACGAGCGCCGGAGGCTCGGCCGGCGGCGCTGGGCGCACAAGGCCTGGATCTGCTGCCTTACCGAATTCCGCGCCAGGAAGCGGCGGGTCATGGCGCCAGGGCGCTATACCGAGCTTTTCTTCCTGGACGAGGCGGTCGCGCTCGCCGCCGGGCACCGGCCCTGCTTCGAATGCCGGCGCGAAGCCGCCAGAGCCTATGCGGCCTGCTGGGGCGGCAACCCGCGCGCCGGGGAGATGGACCGCGTGCTGCATGCCGAACGCCTCGACGGAAAGCGCCAGCGAATCCATTCCTGCGAGGCGGCCGACCTGCCCGACGGCGCGTTTGTAAGGCGGAACGACGCCGCCTGGCCCAACTTCAACAGTGACGATTAAAAGTATTTGATAGAACAGGGGGTTACACCGGCGTCGGCGGGTGTACCCACTACATTTCGTTGATTTTGGGGACGGTCAGGCTTTGTGTTCGCGCCAGTTGGGCGGGAGG
>JAJECF010000089.1 GCA_022822125.1 Alphaproteobacteria bacterium | reverse complement strand
GGAAAACCCATGGTGGTCCATGCACGCACCGGATGAGGCGGGCTGCCGATTCTGGCGGAATACAGGAGAGTTGTCGGCATTGGCGCGCGCCCTGGGTCGCTGTCCCGTTTGCAGGCGTCCGCGGGGATTCCGCCCTGGGTTCGCGGATTGGGCATATGCGGCGCGCTCCGGGGACCGGGAACGGCGAATTCCCGGCGCGCGGCGACTACATTGACACGGCATTGATGCGGCGCGCCCGGGTTTTGCCGGAAAGCGCACGGGCGCGCGCTGCCGGTGCGTTCATGCGGCGCGCCTGTTGGCGTGTGGGCGCGGGCGCTTGTGCCGAACGAAACCGGACTGCCGACCAGGGGCGACGCCGGAGGGTGAAGCGCCGCCGTGTTGGCGGGGTCCCGTACGGCGTAATCGACACCCGCCGAGCCGTTACTTTCCCCATAGCCCGGCTTCACCGCCGTGCCGCGCGGCTCAGCTCAATGATCTTATCGGTCATGCTCCGCACGACCGATAAGAGCCTATTCAGTATGCCTAGAACTTTTCTCCGTGTCCGCCCCCGGTTATCGAGCGGTGCCCTATTTCCGGCCTTTCGCAGTCAGCGCGAGCATGTTCCGTAACACTTCCTCCTGTGCAATGACCGCGTCCCACCCGTAGGCCGCCGCGACTGCGGCATCAAGCGTCGTGTGCGCATCGGCGAGCCACTGCGGACGAGCATTGTAGAGGGCAGTCAGCGTCCGTGCTTTGAGTTCCTTCGCGGCCGCCTGGTCGCGGGCGACGGGGCGCTTCGGATAGCCCGGAACGGGTTCGTCCACCCACTCCACCCATTCGGGCGGGTTGAGCCAGCGGTCGCGAAGCTCGACCAGCCGTCGCGCGGCCTCGCCGATGGCGACGGCGCGCGGGTCGTCGGCGTAGTCGGCGGCAGGGATGTCGGGCGAGAGGCCGTCCGGGAAGGGGAAGGTCTCGAAGGTGGTGGTCGGCGTGTAGCGTGGATCGTTGCCCTTGCCGAGCCACGTCCCGAGCCGCAACGACCACGCTTCGTGAAACCGACTGTGCAGGATGCCGAACGCCACGTCGTCGTCGCGGGCGATGACGATAGTTGCACTATCGGGACAAATGGGTGCGTCTACCCAGACAAATAGCCGGTGCTTGGCGACGCGCGGCGTCGCGATATAGCGCGGCAGGCCCTCAAGCGCCCGCCACATGCCCTGCCTCGGCTCGACATGCCGCCACCAGTTGACGCGATATGCTTCCCGGCGGTTCCGCTGCCGCATCGGCCAGACGTGTTCTCTGACGTGCGCGAAAGGCGCTTCGTAAAGGGCAGCGTCCGTATCCTTCATGTCCCACCCGAAATCGACGATCCACTTGCCCGCCGGGCGGCGGGTGATGTCCATGCCGTTGACCCAAGGCTTGAGGACATCGGCATTGGGCCGCCCGTTCGGATTGGCTGGGAGACGGAGCCATTCCCGGGCCAGATCGCCGGGAACGTCGAACGGTCCGCCCTTGGTGTCGCCCATGAAGGCAACCCCGATGTTCGCCGGGATGCGCCTCGCCCCGGTCAGGTCGATCCCGGCCCCACAGTGTCGGGCCGTGAGGTCAGAATGAATTTCGTCGGCGGGTCCACCATCCAGGCGCGTCTCCGGCCTGTACGGGTCGTCCGCGCCCGAGAAGCAGACCAGCGATACCCGCACCGCAGCGCCGTCGATTACCCACGGCTCATCGGACCAGGCATCGAAGATCGGACGTCCCTCGGTCGCGGCCTGCAAGGCTCTCCGGTTAGCGCCGCCGCGTATCGAGTTGGTCGCGACGAGACCGACGCGATGGGCCTTGTTCAAAGCGACTTGCTCGCCAGCTTTCACGAACCAGTAGCAGACGAGATCGGCCTCGCGAGGTACGCGACCCTTCCACGCCGCGAACATCCGCGAGACGTAATCCTCGCCCAGCCCGCCGATCAGCAGCTTGCCGCCGAGAAATGGCGGGTTGCCGATCACGGCATCGGCGTCGGGCCAGTCCGTTTCCGAGCTGTCCAGCGTGAGGATCGCGTCGCGGCACTCGATGGTTTCCAGTGGTTTCAGGATCGGGTCACGCGACTCGTTGAAGCCGTTGCGACGCATCCATTGGATTTCGCCGATCCACACCGACACGCGGGCAAGCTCGGCGGCATAGGCGTTGATCTCGATGCCCTTGACGTTGGCCGGGCCGACCGTGGGGAAGGACCGCTCAAGACCCATGGCTTCGCCTTCGAGGTTCACCCGGTGTTCAAGGTCCTTGAGCGCGTGTAGCGCGAGGTGCAGAAAGTTGCCCGACCCGCAGGCAGGGTCGAGCACCGTGAATTCTCGCAAGCGTTTGAGGAAGCCATTGAGCAGACCCTGCGAAGCGCTGATCCTCGCGGGTCCCTTCCGGCGCCGTCTTCGCACCGGTCTTGCCTTGTCCTCCTTCGCGATAGCGGCGGCGATCTTCGTCTTCTCAATTTCCCATTCGGCGAGCAAGGGGCGGACGATCACCGGCTCGACGATGCGCATGATCTTCTCGCGGTCGGTATAGTGCGCGCCAAGCTGGGAGCGCTTGTCGGGGTCGAGTCCACGCTCAAACAGAGTGCCTAGTATGGACGGGTCGATTTCTGACCAGTCAAGCGCCGCCGCCCTGAGCGCCGTGTCGATCTCGTCCCGCTCCAGCGGTAGGGCGGCATCGTCGTCGAACAAGCCGCCGTTGAACCATGCCACGGGCTCGAAGCCCACCAGCCCCCCCTTGTTCGCCATCGCTCCGAACAAAACGCTGGCCATGTCCGTGAAGCTGGCCGGGCGTTTGCGCGCCTGCTCCAGCATCTTCGTGAACATATTGCCGGGCAGCAGACCCACATCTTCCGCAAACATGCAAAATACCAGCCGATTCACGAAGTGGGCCACCGCCTGCGATTCATGGCCGCGCTCCCGGAGTGACTGCGCAAGTTCCGCGAAGGTCGCCGCCGCGCGTTCCGTCAACGCTTGACGGCTTTCGCCGGGGCGCAGCTGCTCCGGGTCCGACATCGCCCACTTCAGCTTGTCGCGGTTGACCGCGCTCGTGAGATCGTCCAGCGTGAAGTCATGGGTCTCGCTCACGCTGTTCGTCCAATTGGTGCGGATGCGAAACCGCGCCATGTCCGAGACGATCAGTAATGGCGGGTTGTCCAGCGCGAGTGCGTATTGCCGCAATTGATTGAACGCCGCGTCGAGGTCGGCACCCTTGCCCTTGTACTCCCAGGCGAAGCAACCCCGCTTCCACACATCGGCCCAGCCGCTGGTGCCGGTGTCCTTCCGAGCGCCGTGCTCGAAGCAGTACCACTCGCCCGCCGGATCCGCCTCGGCAGGCGTCGGTTCTCCGAGCAGCTGGCAGAGATCGTTGAAATGCGATTGAGCCGCCGCGCTCTCCTTCAACTTCGACGCCCGCCACTTGGCGATGAAGACTCCCGGCGTCATCGCGGGCGGCGAGCCCGGATGCTCAGTCGCCTGCGGCGATGCGCTCATGCATCCGTCCAAGGGTCAATCACGTCGATGCCCGCATCCGTGAAGTCCCGCACGTTGCGCGTCACTACCGCCATGCCGCGCGAGTGGGCGATGGCCGCGATCTGGCAGTCGGCTTCCGGCATCGGCCTACCCATCGCCCGCCGAGCGGCGGCGATCTCCGCATAGGCGGAGGCGGCGGCGCTGTCGAAGGGAAGAACGCGGCTGGCGAAGCCGGTGCGCAACATCCGCTCCAATCCTTCCGCCAATCCGTCTCGCCTCCGCCCCAGCGGCATGATCGCGAGGCCGAAGCGCAATTCCGCCTCGCTGACCGCCGTAAGATGCAGGCTCGATGTCGCGCGCTCCGCGATCCAGGACGCGATCGCGGCATTCGGCGTGGAGCGCATCAGTTCGGACAGCACATTTGTATCGACCACCAGCATCGCCGGCGTCTCAATCGAAGCGCGGCGGTTCGCGCATCGGCCCGCGCGGCGGCAGTTCGAGTTCCACGCCGCCGTAGGGTGCGAAGCACTCGTGGATGAAGGCGGCCAGATTCTCCGGCTCGGCTTCCCGGCTTACGGCCTCGCGTAAAATCAGCCGCGCCTCCTCCTCCATCGAATGACCGTTACCGGCCGCCCGCGTGCGAAGCCGCGTCTTTACGTCGTCGTCGAGATTACGAATTGTGATGCTCGCCATGCCCAAGTCCCGCGTTGTCGCGTCGGAGCGAACCCTACGTAGTGATTGCGACGCAATCAAGGCGCAGGCTACGCCTCACGTTCGTTTCGATCTGCACATTCGGTCCGTGCGCGTCAACTCATCAATGCGTCCCGCAGTCGCCTGTGCATCGGCGCGACACGGTATCATACAGCGTTCCGGGAATATGTGCGGCGACCGTTCTGCGGTTCGGGCACAATTGACCATGCTCCCGGTGCGCAGCGCTAACGGGTGAACAGTCGCGACCGCCGCTGGTGCGCAGTGTGTAAAGAATGCCGCCGACTTGCACGGTGCGCTTCAGTTTGTTACCTCCATCGTCGGGTGAGCGTGGGACGCTTTCGGAGATCGTGGCCCGGTCGTCTCGCTCAATCGCCGCAACAACTCCGAATCCTTGCGGCACCGGCTATTCCGGCCGATGTAAGGTGTGCAGGGCACAATCGCCCCCCGACCCCATTCGGAGTTTTTCTCGACACACCCGACGCATTTGATTTCGGGCCCGCAGCCTTTATTGGATCACCATGGATTCTCTCGGGCAGATGCCACCGCTTGCCTCATTTCCTCAAGGGCGTCGTCGTCGATCTTCCCCAGAGCATCCTGTGCAAAGTGCTGTCCTGAGACTATATGCCTTAACTCTGCCAGCATTTTTGTCTCCACTTTGCCAATCAGCCAAGTGAACTTCCCAAATTGCATATTGTCGAAGTGTTCCAACTCAGTTTCGTTCAATACTGCCGTTACGATCCCATATGTTCCTTCGTCTCTATACCAACCAATTACTTTGGATGAATCGTCAGAAAACATTTCCAAGACAAAGAACATCCGTACTTGAATGGCTCTATAGCACTCTAACACACCCCATAGGTATTCTCCGATGTAAGGCCGCACTTTATCCAGATCGTGTGAGATCGTATTAAGTCTTTCCTTTTTCTCCTCCAACGAGGATTCTTGCAGAACAGTGTTTCCCAGATTGGATTCCATTACTTCCTTGTATTTATGCGTCTCAGTTTCCTTAAAAACATCCACATATGTCATTTTCGACAACGTAAGTCTTCGTAAGATCAACACTTCACTCCAAATTATATCCACTGCCGCCAACTTTCGATCCATCGAAGCCCTCTGACCTTCGGAAAACGATGCTCTTACCGTTTCAAGCAAAGCCTTATGAGTCCCTAATTCGTTACTGAGTCTCAGCTTTTCTTCTTCAACCTGACCTGCCAATTTGGCTTTGTGGGTTTCAAGCTCGGTGTCTAATTTGAGCTGAATGCTAGATCGAATTCTCGTCAACAACCATTCTCGTAACGCGCTCTTCAAAACCATACCTGCTAGTACTATGAGAACAGTAACAATCCCAGTGCTGATGAGTATGGACCATATGGTTTCTGCCATTTTATTTTTTCCTCTCGGGTATGACCGATCTACCGTTAGCTTAAACTACACGCGGCGCGCGGCAGAGGATATAGATTGCCAGCCAAAGCAGTATTCGTGTCAATATGTAGCCAAGCATCGTGCTCTGACTCTTAATCATCAAATACGATCAATCGCCTATAGCACTGATCGACATCCAAGCACCGCGCCGGCCAACACCCTTCGGCTTGTTGGGACGTTGCGTGAGGGCTGAGGCTCCGAGTGAGCGTGTTTCCTTCGGGGTCAGCTTTCCGGTCTTCATGGCTTTAGAAGCGATACGTCCGACGCGGCTGCCGGTGCGTTCGTTCTTGGCCATGCTCTACTCCTATCGTCTCGACTGTTTGGCAGAGAGCAAGCCCAGCACGGGATTCGGGCCAGCTCAAGAGCCGGCCTAGCCACCCCTTCCCCGCCTTTGGTCACTTTGGCATATAAGTCTAGTCGGAGCATCAGTAAGGCTGCGGTTGGCCGCTCTTGGCGGGACGCACACGCGCCCCGTCGCAAACCCGCAGCGCGGGCCATCAGGCCTGTAGATCGCTTCGAACTACTGCCTGGCCGCGTCCTCGGTTGGGAACACCTCCATCAGATCGATGAGGCTGATACCTGCCCGGAACGCTTTGCCCGGCGCGTTGCTCATTGCGCGGCCTCGATAGCGGCCAGCTTGGCGCTGACGAGGTTGCCCAGCTCCTCGGGACTGGTCCGATACCACTCACTCCCGACAGCGGCTTCGATCTTCAGATCGAAGAAGCACAGCTCGGCGTGTATCCACCGCTCCCAGTTGCCGGCGTCGTCTACTCTGGCGACAAACCCCAGCACCGGTATCTCCGGTGCCATGCCGCCAGATTCCTTGATGCGCTGCAACGGGTTTCGGATCGTGCGCCCCACCTTGACAGGGAAGCGAGATTCGCCTTTCAGCTCTGCGAGTGCGCGATACGCCGGGAAATACCAGCCGTAAATCGTCTCGGCCCCGTTCCCCACAATCACTTCGGCGTCTAGGGCGGCCTCCTCTTCGAGCTCTACCTCAATCGGCATTGCAACGAAGCCTGAAGGATTCAACCGCCAGTAGCCGTTTCCGGCGCTTTCCACAGCACCGCTTTGTCTAAGATCCCCCAGCGCCTTCCCGAACTGCTGTTCGGGGTTTAGCGTCTCGCTCGGCAGCCCGCCGGCAGATGTGTGGCTGGTGTTGACCGCCTGGATCAGCGCCTCTCGCTTCATCGGCTTACCCGAGTGCCGCAGCACTTCGGGAATCCAACTGCGGATCAACTCCGGCGACAACGGCAGCCCCTCCACGTTGTCCATGACCTCTCCCTAGCACAGCCCGGTGCAGAACTAGGAATCGTCGTAGATTGGCCTCATTTTGTCAATCATTGGATATACCCCCCCCCAATTTCCGATCAAGAAATTGAGAGCTTCGTTGAATCGTTTCGCCAAGATCATGACGCTGTGTTGTGGTGTAAATCCGACGTGATATAGAAGATTATTCCTATAAAATGGGATGATGTGGATAACAAGAGAAAGTGAATTATTCATCTATGTAACTTGTCTTTGTTAAGAATCATTTCTAGTTTATGGTTCCTTGATTCACATAATTTTTGCGCGTTTCTGTCCAAAGGTGAGAGTGTGTTGTTCAGCATGGCTGTAGGGCTCCGATAAGCACGGCAGATCGCCAGTTCAGCGGCGAATATGGAGCTCAAGAGCCGGCTCGGAACGACACTCGTGGTTCTCGCACTTGTGGTTCATCAAAGCCCACGCGCCGGCGACGCTGTTCCGATCAGCGAGCGCTATCGGGCGAATTCGCAAAACCGTCGCCTTCGGATCGATGGATGCGTCCCTGGCTCATGATAGCATCGATCGCCTGGCCTACCCTCTCTGCGGCCGCCTCAACCTCGCGGTTGCCGACATGGGCGTAGCGCATTGTCATGCTCACGTCGCTGTGACCGAGCATGCGGGCGACGACCGGCAGCGGCACCCCGTACATCGCCGCCTGGCTGGCTACCGTGTGACGGAGGTCGTGCAGGCGAACGTCCTCAATGCCCGCTTCCCGCCGCACCCGATGCCAGAGCCAGGGCTCGCGCGACGAGGGACGGGACGGGTCCCTGACGGAGGGGAACAGCCAGGGACCGTTTCCCTGCCGCATCCGGCGCGCGACGATTTCCTTGGCCGGCGCGTTCAGAAGAACCGTTCTCGGACCGGTCTTGCTGTCGGCGAGTTCGAGCCGGTCGTCCTTGACCTCCTCCCGGCGGAGGTAGACGATCTCGCCCCTGCGGCAGCCGGTGAGCAGCAGCAGGCGGATGATGTCGGCCTGCTGCGTCTGCGAGACCGTCCCCTGCGTATACCGGTCGAGGACGCGGTGAAGGCGGGCGATTTCCTCGCGGGACAGGAACCGCGTCATCTTCCGGCCGGGATTGCGGCGGATGCCGCGGACCGGGTTGGCGTCGATATGGCCGCAGGCGACGGCATGGTTGAGGATTTGCCGCAGCAGGCCGAGCGCCGCGTTGGCGGCCGCTGGCGCGGTCCGGCTGCCCGCCTCGAACCAGCCGAGCGCCATGCTGCGGGTGATACGGTTGAGACGCCGGGTGCCAAAGGCCGGAAGCAGCCGGTAGTTCAGCATGCTGCGGAACCCCTTCTGCGTGGAAGGCTTGCAGCGTTCGAAACAGTCCGCCTTCCATTGACCGGCGACGAAATCCCGAAGCAGCGGCGCCTTCCGGCAGCAGGCATCGTCTGCATCGGTGGCCCCGGTCGCTGCCTCCAGGCAGGCGCGGCGCACTTCCTCGACCCTGCGCAGCGCCGCCGGGCCGAAGGACATCTTCCGCACGCCCCCCTCCGTCCTGCGGTGATAGATGAAGGTCCGGCTGCCGGAAGGCCGGACCCTGACCCCGAGCCCGGCGACCCCGGTGTCCCAGAGCGTGTATTCGCGCGCCCCGGGCCTGAGCCGCGCAATGCCGGCGTCGGTCAGTCTTTTCCGTCTCGGCATCTATCGACCCTCCCCGAGAATGGGCCCGAGAGTGTCGGTGGCCTCCCGGACCGAACGGTCGGAAAGGTGGGCGTATTTGAGTGTCGTCTGCGCGTCGTTGTGGCCCAGCAACCGCGCCGTGGTCGTGATGCTTTCACCCCCCATGATGGCGATACTGGCATATGTATGTCGAAGGTCGTGAAGCCGGACATCGCCAATGTCCGCTTCCTCCCGGACCCGCCACCAGAACCTATCGAACATCGTCAGGGAGAGCGGTCCCGGCCCCTGCGGCGATGGAAAGACCCATTTGGCCTGCCGGGGAAGCCCGTCCAGGATGTCGCGCGCGGGCGAGGACAGCCAGACCGTCCGGGGACCGGTCTTGGTGTCGCGCAGGAACAGGCGCCCCTCCCGGTAATCGGGCCATTGCAGCGTCACGATCTCGCCCTTGCGGCAACCGGTCAGCAGCAGAAGGCGGATGAACGCGACGCTGCGCGAATGCCGGTCTTCATGATCTGCGAGTATGCGCGCGAGGCCGCGGAGCTCGGTCGCAGAAAGAAACCGTTCCCGTCCCTTGCGCCGGTAGCGCCGGATGCCCGCGCAGGGATTGCTGCCTTCCGGGCGGTAGCCGTAAATCTCGGCCTGGCGCATGATGACGGAGAGAATCGGCGCGGACCGGTCCGCCGCCACCGGCGTCGCATGAAGGGACGCGAACCAGTTCTGCACGTCCTGCCGCGTGATGTCGGCGATGTTCATCCCGCCGAACCGGGGAAGGATCGTGCTTCGAAGATAGGTCCGGTTGACCTTGAGCGTTCCGGGCTTCCAGTGACGCCCGTAGCGGGAGAAGACCTCCTCCGCCACGACTTCGAAGAGCTTCTCTTCCGGGAGCGCAGGCGCCTCGTCGCGCCGGATGGCGGCAAGCAGGTCCGTGGCGCGCCGGCGGGCCTCGTCGAGGTTCATGGCGCTGGCGTCGCCCACGGTCTTCCAGAGGCGCCGGCCCTCATGCTGGCTGTGGACGAAGAATCGCTTGCCACCCGTTGGCAGGACGCGGACGCCGAAGCCCTTCAGCTCTGCGTCGCGGACATCGTAGGGCGACTTTCGGGGTTCAAGGGCCTCGATCCGGCTCTCGTTGAGGCGCACGATGGGCATGGATTTCCTCCTGCATCCGGTTGCAGGCGGGGGAGATTGCAGTTGCAGTTGCACCCCCGGCCCGCTGTTGCACGAGGAAAAACAGTCGCTGTTTCAATCCCTTAGCACCGTCAGGTGCGGTCCGAGGTGTAGACGACCGTCGTGCTGCCGCTTAGCCCTGCCTCCTCCAGCGCGGCCAGAATCTTCCCGACATTGTCGTCGAGATATGAGCAAAGCCCGTAATAGGCGGCCATGGCGCGCAGGCGTTCTTCTGCATCCGTGAAGGCGTTCTCCGTATCCAGCAGGTCGTCCTGCAGCCTGACCCAGGGGTGCGGCTCAAACCCGCTGCCGGGCCCCAGCTTGACTTCGGGGAGGCTGCCCGGCGGATAGAGGTCGTAGAACTCCTGCGGGCAGACAAGCGGGAAATGCGGCGCAACCAGCCCGACGAAAAGGCACCACGGGCCTTCGTCGCCCGACCGGGCGGTCAGCCAGTCGACGGTGCAAGCCGTCACATCGGCGTCGTAGGCGGTATAGGGGCTCTCGCCGGGGCCGATATAGTCGCCCAGCATGCGGCTTCCGGGCCTGATGCGCTCTTCCAGCGAGCGCGTTGCGGCCCAGACCATCCCGACGCCGCCCGCCACATTCATCGGAATCGTCTGGCGGTCGAAGCCCGTCGGGTCCTCCGCGTCGCGGTAGTGCAGCTTGCCGATGGACTCGACCGGCACGCCGCGCGCCTGCAGCGCGTGCCCCCAGCCGGGCGTCTTGCCCGTATAGGGCATGGCGTTGTCCCAGAGGCGTAGCCGGTGGACATATTGCCCGGTGGCGAACGCCGCCCGCGCAGGCACGCAGATCGGACAGGGCGTATAGGCGTCGGTGAAGCGCATGCCGCGTGCCGCAAGGGCGTCGAGATGCGGGGTCTGCACGAAGGGATGCCCCGCCGCACCCATCGCACGCGCCTGGTGCTCGTCCGACATCAGGATCAGGAGGTTGGTCCTGCGTGTCCCGGACATCGGCAATGCCCCTCACGCTTCGATCAGGGTCGGCGGCGTGAACGCGGTGACCGGAGGCGGCTCTCCTTCGAACCGCTCGACCTCCACCAGCGCGGTCTGCGCGGCGCTGCACTGGGTAAGGGTCGAGGTCGGCTTGTCGGTGGTGAGCACATTGGGGTTGCCGTGCTTTTCCAGGCTGCCGGGCGCCGCCGGATCGACGGGATCGAACCAGGCGCCGGTGGCGAGTTCGACCACGCCCTCGCGAATCGCATCGCTGAGGACGGCGCCGGCAAGGCAGGCGCCCCGGTCGTTGAACACGCGCACGACGTCGCCATTTGCGATGCCTCTCCGGGCGGCGTCGCCGGGGTTCATGCGCATCGCCTCGCGGCCCGCGACTTTCGCCGCCCGGCTGACCGAACCGCAGTCGAGCTGGCTGTGGAGCCGCGCGCGCGGCTGGTTGGAGAGCAGGTGCAGCGGGAAGCGCTCCGCCTTGTCGCTGCCGAGCCATTCCACCGGTTCCGCCCAGGTCGGGTGGCCGGGCGCGTCGTCGTAACCGAACCCGGCAATGGTCTCGGAGTAGATCTCGATCCGTCCCGACGGGGTGTTGAGCGGCGCGCCTGACGGGTCCGCGCGGAACTCCGCAAAGGGGACGGGCGGGCTCGGGGGCGCGGGGAGTTCGAAATGGCCGGCGTCCCAGAAAGCCTCGAAACCCGGCATCTCGATGCCGTCCTCGGCAACGCGCTGGCGGTAGAGGTCATAGAGGTGGCGCAGCCACTCCATTTCGCTGCGGCCCTCGGTGAAGGCCCCGGCGAAACCGAGCCTCTCTGCGAGGCCGCTGTAAATCTCGTATTCGCTGCGCGCCCCGCCCACCGGGTCGATGGCCTGCCGGTTGACCATAACGAAGCGGTCGAAACCGGACGCCGCGATGTCGTTGCGCTCCAGCGTCGTCGTACAGGGCAGCACGATGTCGGCGCGCTTGGCCGCCGGCGTCCACCAGGGCTCGTGGATGACGATGGTGTCCGGCCGGCACCAGCCCTTGAGCAGGTTGTTCAGGTCCTGGTGCTTGTGGAAGGGATTGCCGCCGCACCAGTAGATCATCCGGATATCGGGATAGCGGCGGTCCTCTCCGTTGAAGCGGTAGGGCGCGTCCGGACCCAGCAGCATGTCCGCCAGCCGCGCGACCGGAATTGTGGCGCCGACATCGTTGTTTCCGGTGGGCAGCCGGGGCGGCGCCACCTGCCGGGTCGGGTCGCCGATGCCGTGCATGGCGCCGTAGCCGAACCCGAACCCGCCGCCGGGCAGGCCGATCTGGCCCAGAATCGCCGCGAGCGCGATGGTCATCCAGTAGGGCTGCTCCCCGCGGTCGGCGCGCTGGACCGACCAGCTGACGCCGATCAGCGTGCGCGAAGACGCCATCCGGCGGGCGAGGCCGCGGATCGTCCCGGCCGGCAGGCCGGAAATACCGGACGCCCAGTCCGCGTCGCGGACGGTTCCGTCCGTCTCGCCCAGAAGGTAGGCGGCCAGCCTGTCGAAGCCGGTGCAATAACGGGCAAGGAAGCCGGCGTCATGCAGGCCCTCGCTCAGCAGCGTGTGCGCGAGCCCCAGCATCACCGCGAGGTCGGTGTTGGGCCGGACGGGCAGCCATTCCGCCCGGACCTCGTCTCCCGTGTCGTCGCGGATCGGGCCGATACAGACGAACCGGGTCCCCGATTCCGCCGCGCGCCGATGCCAGTCGGGAGCGTCATGCGCGCCGACGCCGCCCTGGTTGACCATGGCGTTCTTCGGCGGCATGCCGCCGAAGGTCACCATCAATTCGGTGTGCTCGACGATCAGCGGCCATGTATTGACCGGCCCGAACACCGGCTGCATCGAGCCGACGATGCGCGGAACGATGACGCTCGCCGCGCCGACGCTGAAGCTCGTCACCTGGTCCACGAAGCCGCCATGGAGGTTGAGGAAGCGCGTCAACTGGCTGCGCGCATTGTGGAACACACCGGCGCTGCCCCAGCCCGAGCTGCCGTAAATGGCGTCATTGCCGAACTTCTTCCCGATCCGCTCGAGCTCGGCTGCCACCAGGTCGAGCGCATGGTCCCAACTCACCTGCACGAAAGGCTCTGCGCCCCGCGCAGCGGTGTTGGCGCCCGGCCCGTCCTCGAGCCAGGACTTGCGCACGGCCGGCGTCGCGATACGGCATTCGGCATGGACCGCATCGGGAAGCGCGCGGATGAAGGGCGCGGGGCTCGGGTCCTTGTCGAACGGCGTTACGCCGACCAGCCGCCCGTCTTTCGTTTCCGCCGTAAAGGCGCCCCAATGGCTCGCCCCGAAGGCGGTCCGCGTGTCGTCAGGCATGATCCGGTCCTTGCATCGACTGCGGCTATCGTAGCGCAAACGGAAAACAGGGAAGTCGCACCCGATCGTTTCTCAGTCTTCGGCCGCCATCACAGCTTCAGCCCTGTCAGGATAGATGATTCGCTCGGCAAAGCGATGCATGAGGTCGATCTCGTCCTGGCCCCGATAGCGGATCGTGCTGCCTTTAATCGCGGCAAGATGTTCGGCGATGATGTTTCGCTTCACCTCGGCGGCGAAGGAATTCAGGCGATGGTAGGCCTCGGAGATCGTCCGTCCGAGCGTCGTGACGCCGTGGCCGAGCAGCACCACGCAATTGGTGTCGGCGATGAAGTCCCCGACCGGCCCGACATCGGTTTCGACATCGATATCCGCCGCCACATAGTAGGGCGGCTTGCCGTGGATGAACGGCATGTCGAGCGAGAGGACGCGGACTTCCTCGAAGGCGCCGGAGCCGAAGAAGGCGATGGTCTCGTCGTGATGGACATGGATGACCGCGTGGATGTCGGGCCGGAGCCTGAGGATCTCGCGGTTGAGGTTGTGGCCGACGCTCGTCATGGCCTCGCCGTGGAGCAGGCGGCTCGTCGGAATGTCGGTGATGACGATGTTGTCGACCGTCATTTCCTCAAGCGAGATTTCGGCATGCTTGGTATAGGCCACACCGTGCTCGAAATCCGGGTGCGGCTTGCGGATCACCATGTTCCCGAGCGTGTTATGGACATAGCCCCGCCTTGCGACCATGTGCGCATAGCGGACGAAGGTGGCGCCGGTCTCTCCGTCGAATTCGACCCGGTTGTCCATCCTGCCTCTCCTTTCCGCCGATAATCTCGCAAGCTCGACCCGTCCGCCGACGTTCAATGTCCCATGAATTTCAAGGGATTGGGAGAAGCGTCGTTTTCCTCTGCCCCGGTTCCTTCTTCGTTGAATTCCGAAATCGAGTTGATGAAGGCCTGGTCGTCATCGGCATGGGCGCTGGCAGCAACGGCCAGGGACTGCTTGTGCGCTTCCTTCGCGGCGGCAAGGGCGCGCCGGCGGACTTCTTCTACTATTGTCCTCTGAGAAGACGGCATAAACGCACTCTCTCCAGGAACGACACCAGACTTGGCGTAAGGAACGCGCCGGGGCAAGCCTTCACGCCTTCATAGCCTGCGGATCGTCCAGAAGAGGGTGTCACCCTCCGGCTCGGCCTCGACCTCCATGAATTGCCGGTGCGAGGCGACCGCGCCGCGCCAGAGCTCGATCCAGCAGGCCAGCAGGGTCTTGCGCTCCGGGCCGTCAAAACCGCGCATGATGCGGAGCCCGGTATGGCGCAGGGAAACGGTGCCATCCCCGGCGTGCTGCGCCTCGACGCCGTCGTCCATGCCCCGGAACATGGCGGCGAGAAAGTCCGCCGCGTCCCCCGGTCCGCCGTCCACGCCGCCCACCGCCTCGGCCATCCGGCGGTATTGCTGCAGGCCGGTCAGCCGGGCGGCGCGCTTGCCGTGCTCCAGCGCCCTTTCCTCGCCGATTGTAGCGGCGAGTTCGCGGATGCCGTTGCGGATGAATGCAACGGCATAGTTCCGGTTGGCTTTCGCAAGGCGCTCTTCGTTCCAGTCCGTCTCGGGCGCGGCGGGTTGCCGGTCGGGGTCGAAGGGCGGCGGGCGCTCATCGGGGGCAAAGACCAGGCGCTCGTCCTCGGCGAGCTCGCGATCGTATTCCCTGAAATAGCCGCAAAAGCCGAACTGGCCGGTCATGTCCTCCGAAACGCAGACGAAACCGAGCCGGGGGTTGTTCAACGCCACGCCGTTATGCGCATACCAGCCGCGCAGGAAGCCCCGGCCCGCCTCGACGGGCATGCCGCAGAGCGTGGGTCCGTCATACATCCAGCGCGGATAGCGGAAGCGAACCCAGGCCTTGCGGTCGGACTCCTCCATATATTCGACGGGGACACCGCCGATGACATTCGAGATCGTGTGGTAGCGGGCGCAGGCCACCGCGTCCGGCAGGCCTTCCAGGCCGAGCTTTTCGAAGCTCGAAAGGAACTTCTCCTCATGCAGCCGGCGGAAGAGGCGGAACATCCACTCGCCCACGGCCTCCGGCCCCTCGCGCATGGCGACCGTGAGCTGGAGGCCCAGCAGATACTGGTGGTGCAGCGCCGCCTGGGCGGATATGGCGGCGGCATTCGGCCTTTCGGCAGGGGACATGCTCCGGCTCCGCCCATGAGTCGCTGCCGCCGATGTTAGGCGGCGCAGCCGCAATGCGCCAGTTTCCGTCACCGCGCGCCTCCGGCTTCCGCTATAATCGCAGGGTCGCTTCGACGGATGTTCTATTGGAAAAGAGCGATATTCCGTTCACGCCAGCGCAACTCGATGCAATAGAGCGCCTGATCGACCGGCGCACGAATGCTGTCGCGGATTTCACGCGCCACCCGCTGGCGGTCGTGGTTGTCGCCGCGTTTCTGGGCGCGCTCGGCTGGCTGGTGCTCGAGGTCAAGGCGAATTCTGAGGCAACCAGCCTTCTGGAAGCGCGCGTCAAGCAGGTCGAGGTCAATCAGAACGAAATCGTCCGGCTCGTGACTGGCCTGGCCCAACGCCAGAACGAGATCATCGAGAATCAGAAGATGATGAGCGGGAAGCTGGATCGGGTGCTGGCGGACGGCTGACCGGCGCCCTCAAGTCATCCAGGCTGTCCGCGGCATCCGGCGGCAGGTCCCAGAGGACGCGGATAATCTCCGGGTCTTTTAACGCGAGGCCGGCCTTGCGGCGGGGCGCGGCGGTTACCGTATCGAAGGCGACCTCCAGCACGAGCGCCGGCTCGACCGCCCGGACGGGGCCGTAGCGCCCGGTCACGTGCTGGCGTATCCAGCGGTCCAGCCGCTCGCGTTCCGCGTCGGCCAGCCGGCAGGACGCATCGCCGACGGCCACCGGCCCGCCCTCCCGCAGCAGGGCGACGCTGTAGCTTGAATCGCCTGCCCCCGTTGCGGCGGGCTTCGCCGAAAGCAGCAGAGCGCGAGCGGTTCGCGGCGCGGAACTGCGGACGAGCCAGGACGGCCCGTCGGGACGATAGGGTGCGCCGGCGGGCTTCAGCACAACGGGGACGCCCTGCGTGCAAAGGGCGTCGAGCGTCCCGGGCCCGTCGATGGCCAGCAATGGCGACAGGTCGAAGCCGGACCGGCCGGCAATCCGCGCCTCCAGCCGCCTCCGGCGCTCATGGAGCGGCAGGGCGCGGATATCCTCGCCGGCGTCGAGCAGCAGGTCGAAGAGGCGCACAAAAACCGGGACCTCTGCCGGCAGGCGGCGCGGGACGGTCTTGCGCCCGAGCCGCCGTTCGAGCGTTTCCGGCGGTCCCGGCCGATAGGGCGGGCCGTCCGCGCCGGCGGCCGCCATAAGCACGCCGTCGAAGACGCCCCCAAGCCCCTCCATGGCGGCGACGATCTCTGGAAACAGGAAGGAAATATCGTCTGCCGTGCCGCTATAGAGTCGCCTTTGCCCGCCCTCCGCCACGAGCTGCACGCGCAGGCCTGCCCATTGCCGCTCGGCCAGAACGCAGGAGAGGTCGATCCCGGCCACGGCCGCCTCGTCGGGCGTCCGGACCGGCATGAGCGGACGGAAGCCGGCGACCGCCTCGGGACGCGGCGCGCGGCCTTCCAGCCAGGCGAAGAGCGGCGTATAGGGCGGAGCCTGCCCGTGCCAGACCTCCTCTATGGCGCCGAGATCGGCGGCGAAGGCGGCAGCAAGCGCCGACCGCGCAAGCCGGGGCGTCATGCCGGGACTCCGGCGCCCGGCGGCAAGCTGCGCCAGCGCGAACCGGACGGAGGCATCCGAGCGGTCGAACCAGCCGGCGAGCAGGCCCGGCGCCGCCTGCCGCGAGCACCCGTCCAGCGCAGGCGCGGCCTCGGCGAGAGCAGGCGGGCAGGGCGGGAGATCGCTCTCCGGCCAGATGAGCGCCGCGGTTTCGACCGGGTCGCCCACGAAATCGAGCGAGAGCCGCAGCAATTCGCCATCGACGCGCGCCGCCGCAAGCGCCAGCAGGCCCGCCGGCCGGATGCAGGCAGTATCCAGGCCGCCGCCGAGCAGGGCGAGCGCCCAGCCCCGGTCAGGGTCCGGCGTTCGCTCCAGATAGTCTGCGACAAGACGAACCCGTATGGCGGGCGAAGGCGCGAAGGCGAGCCGGTCCAGCAGTTCGGCAAAGGCCTTCATGCGCCCTGCCCGCGCATCGGCTCCAGGGGCCGGGCGTCGAGGCCCCGGCCCCGCGCCCAGCGGATCAGGGCTTCGGGGGCCCCATGCGTCACCCGGATGTCGGATGCGCCCGTTTCCGCAATCGTGGCTGTCAGGGCCGTCCAGTCTGCATGGTCGGAGATGGCGAGCGGCAGTTCGACGCCGCGCCGGCGGGCATGGGCGCGAACCTGCATCCAGCCCGAGGCGAACACGCGCACCGGCGCGGCGAAGCGGTCCGTCCGCCGCTCCGGTCCGGGCGGATGAAGCACGATTTCGCCGGCAAGCCCCTCGATATCGCCGAGCGGGCGCATCTCGCCCGGATCCACGCCGAACTTCCGGTAGAGCGCGGTCATCCGCTCAAGCGTGTCGTGCAGCCAGACCGGCCGGTCGTAGCCCGCGCGGCGCAGCAGGCTCAGCATGCGCTGGCATTTGCCGAGGCTGTAGGCGCCGACGACATGGCAGCGCTCCGGGAAGGTCTCGACCGAGCGCAGCAGGCGCGCGGTCTCCTCCCTGTCGTCCGGCAGCCGGAACACCGGCAGGCCGAAGGTCGCCTCGGTGATGAAGACATCGCACGGCACGGGCTCGAAGGCCGCGCAGGTCGGGTCCGGCGCCCGCTTGTAGTCGCCCGAGACAACGACCCGCCGCCCGCGGTATTCGAGCACCGCCTGCGCCGAGCCCAGCACATGGCCCGCCGGCGCCAGCCGCACGGAGACCTCGCCGGCGCGAACCGTCTCCCCGTAACGGAGCGGCTGCCGCGACGGGCGGTCGCGCGGATAGCGCAGCGCCATGATGGCGAGTGTCTCCGGCGTCGCCAGCACCGCGCCGTGGCCGGGCCGGGCATGGTCTGCATGGCCGTGGGTGACGAGCGCGCGCGGCACGGCCCGCTGCGGATCGATGTAAAACCCGCCGGGCTCGCACCGGAGGCCTGCCGGGGTCGGCCGAAGCCAGTCTTCGAGCGCATCCGCCATCGCGCTACTATGGCCCGCTCGGGCCGGGGGAAGGAAGCACGGCGGCATGGAGGCAGGCATAAGGGTTTCGCAACCCGCCGCGATTCGCGACTGGTTCCGGGCGCGCGGCTGGCGGCCCTATGCGCACCAGTTGGAAATGTGGCGGGCGGCGGAGGCCGGGCGTTCGGCCCTGCTGGTGGCGCCGACGGGCGGCGGCAAGACGCTTGCGGGCTTCCTGCCGAGCATCGCCGAACTCACAACCGCCCCGCGCCCGGGCCTGCACACGCTCTACATCTCGCCGCTGAAAGCGCTCGCCGTCGATATCCACCGCAACCTGGAAGCGCCGATTGCGGAGATGGGCCTCGATATCGGCGTGGAGACGCGCACCGGCGACACACCGCAGCGCAAGCGCGAACGCCAGCGCCGCCGGCCCCCGCACATGCTGATGACAACGCCGGAGTCGCTGGCGCTGATGCTGTCCTGGCCCGACGCGCCGGCGCTGTTCGGCGCGCTGCGCTGCGTCATCGTCGATGAGCTGCATGCGCTCGCGGACAACAAGCGCGGCGATCTGCTCTCGCTCGGGCTCGCCCGGCTCGGCGGCATGGCGCCCGGCGCGCGGCGGACCGCCCTTTCCGCCACCGTGGCCGACCGGGATTATCTCGCCGCCTGGCTGTCGCCGAGCGCCGGGCGGGCGGCGGATGTCGAGGTCGTGGTGGGCCGGGGCGGCGTCGCGCCCGAAATCGCCATTGCGCGCATGCAGGGGCCGATGCCCTGGTCCGGCCATATGGCGGTCTATGCGCTCGGCGAAATCCACGACGCCATCCGCGCCCACCGCACGACCATCGTGTTCGTCAACACCCGCGCCCAGGCGGAACTCATCTTTCGCGGGCTCTGGGACCTCAACGAGGACGGCCTCGCCATCGCGCTGCATCACGGCAGCCTCGCCCCGGAGCAACGCCGCAAGGTGGAGGCGGCGATGGCTGCGGGCCGGCTGCGGGCGGTCGTCGCCACCTCCTCGCTCGATCTCGGCATAGACTGGGGCGATGTGGACCTGGTGGTGCAGGTGGGCGCGCCCAAGGGCGCCGCGCGGCTGCTGCAGCGGCTCGGGCGCTCCAACCACCGCCTCGACCGGCCGAGCAGGGCGCTGCTGGTGCCCGCAAACCGCTTCGAAGTGCTGGAATGCCATGCCGCCATCGACGCGGTCCGGGCGGGCGCGCTGGATGGCGACGCGCCGGAGCCGGGCGGCCTCGACGTTCTGGCGCAGCACATCGCGGGCGTCGCCGCGTCCGGGCCGTTCGAGGAAGAGGCGCTGTTCCGCGAGGTGCGGTGCGCGCATCCCTATCGCGGCCTCACCCGCAAGACCTTCTCCGAGGCCGTCGATTTCGTCGCGACGGGCGGCTATGCGCTCGGCGCCTATGAGCGCTACCGGCGGCTGAAGCGCGACGCCGCCGGCCGGCTGCGGGCCGCCAATGCGGATGTCGTGCGCCGCTACCGGATGAATGTCGGCACCATCGTCGAGGCCGTGACCCTGAAGGTCCGGCTCGGCGGGCGCGTGCTCGGCGAGGTCGAGGAGTATTTCGCCAACACGCTCACACCGGGCGATACCTTCGTGTTCGCAGGCCGGATGCTGCGCTTCGAGGGCATCCGGGACATGACCATCCGCACCTCTCCGGCCACGGGCGAGGCGCCGCGCATTCCCGCCTATGGCGGCGGGCGGCTGCCGCTGACGACCCATCTGGCCGAGCGCGTGCGCGGCCTGCTCGCCGACCGGCGGCGCTGGCGGGAATTCCCGCCGGACGTGCTGGAATGGCTGCGCGCGCAGGCCCGGCGCTCCGTGCTGCCGCGCCCGGGCGGGCTGCTGGTGGAGACCTTCCCGCGCGGCGGCAAATGGTATCTCGTCGCCTATTGCTTCGAGGGGCGCAACGCCCACCAGACGCTCGGCATGCTGCTGACCCGGCGCATGGAGCGCGCGGGGCTCGGGCCCCTCGGCTTCTGCGCCTCGGACTATGTGCTGGCGGTCTGGAGCCTGCGCGAGGCGGAGGAGGTGGACGAACTCTTCTCCGAGGACATGCTGGGCGACGATCTTGAGGACTGGATGGCGGAATCCACCCTGCTGCGGCGCACCTTCCGCAATGTGGCGGTTGTGGCGGGGCTGATCGAGCGTCGCCATCCGGGCCGCGAGAAGACCCGCCGCCAGGTCACCTTCAATGCCGACCTCATCTACGACGTGCTGCGCCGGCACGAGCCGAACCACCTGCTGCTGCGCGCCACCCGCCGCGACGCGGCCAGGGGCCTGACCGACATCCGCCGCCTCGGCGCCATGCTGGCCAGGGCGCGGGGGAAGATCGAGCGGCGCCGGCTCGACCGGGTGTCGCCGCTCGCCGTGCCGGTGCTGCTCGAAATCGGCAAGGAGTTCGTCTATGGCGGCGCCATCGAGGAGCTGCTGGCCGAAACGGCGGCCGAGAGCGAGAGCGAACTGGTCGCCGAGGCGATGAGCGGCGCGGACATGGCGGAGCTGCCGCTTTGAAGGCGGCCTGCTTCCGGCTGAACGGGGCGGCGCTCGCTGCGGACCCTTCGGGCGCGCTCTGGTGGCCGGAGAGGCAAACGCTGGTCGTCGCCGACCTGCATTTCGGCAAGGGCTCCGCCTTCGCGGCCGGGGGCGGCGCGCTGCTGCCGCCCTATGACAGCCATGCGACCCTGGAGAGGCTGGAGGCGCTGGCGCGGCGCTACCGGCCGGCGAGATGGGTGTCGCTCGGCGACGGCTTCCACGACCGGGACGCGGGCGCGCGGCTCGACCCGGATGCGGCGTCCCGGCTCGACGGGCTTGCGCGAAGCTGTGAGTGGCTCTGGCTGCGCGGCAACCACGATCCCGAACCGCCTCCGGGTTTCGCCGGGCGGGCGCTTTGCGAATGGCGGGCCGGGCCGCTCGTCTTCCGCCATGAGCCGCATCCGCGCCCGGCGCCGGGCGAGGTCGCGGGCCATTTGCATCCGCGCGCCACGGTCTCGACCGGCCGGCGGCAGGTCTCCGGGCGGGCCTTCGTCACCGACGGGCGGCGCCTGCTGCTTCCCGCGTTCGGCGCCTATGCGGGCGGGCTGGATGTCCACGACCCGGCCGTGCGCATGCTGTTCGCCCGCCCGCCGCGCATCCTGCTGCCGGGCCGGGAGGGCGTCCACGCCTTCCCCTGGAGCCGCCTCTCTGTGCCGGACCGGCTGAGGAACGGGGGCGGGTAGGCGGGCCGGCCTCCGGCACCTTGATCGGACTTGCTGCGTTCCTGCTCATGACGGAGCCTGCCAGTCGGAAAGGTTAATTCGACCGACAAAGCCGTTCTCGGTGCCGAGCGCGAGATGCTGTCCATCCGCCGACCATGCGAGCGCGGTCACAGCGCCCTCGCCGGGTTGCCTGACCGGAACCGGATGAGCGCCCTCGATCTTCACGAGGATGGCGGCGCCGTCCTTGTATCCGGCGGCGACGACGCCATGCCGGGGGTGGGCGGCCACCACCGTCACCACACTCTCCGAGCCCCGCCCGAGGTCGAGCGGCGCCTTGCCCATGGGGCCGCTCTTGCCTTGGAAGGGCCAACAGATGACGGAGTCCGCGCCACCGGTCGCCAGATACCTTCCCTTCGGCAGCCAGCTCATCGACTTGACCTTGGCCGGATAGCCGGCCATTCGCATATCGGCGCTGTCGGAGATGCGCCAACCGTGCAGATCGTTCTCCTGCATGGCGGTGACGATGTATTTCCCGTCCGGGCTCCAGGTCAGGCCGAGATGCGAGCCCGCCCAGTTGAGCCGTTTGGGTTTCTGTGCGCCCGGCTTCGTCCACCAGAGGCTGACGCCGCCGTAATGCGCGGCGGCGATCCGTCGTCCTTTCGGGTCGAACGCCAGGCCGCCGACCGTGTTCGCATGATCGAACTGTCCAACCGCGCTCCCGTCCCGAGCGAAAAGGGACACTGTCTTGCCGAACGCCGCAGCGCACAGACCGGAGGTCCTGCTGAAGACGATCGGCTCGACCCATCGCCCGGCAATGCTTGCAATTTCGGTGGTCTCGCCGTCGGTATCGGTGCTCACCAGCCGTCCGTCGTCTCCGCCTGTCAGAATCCGCTGCTCCGCCAGGTCGACGGCCAGCGAAAGACAAGCCCCGTCATGCGCGGAAACGAAGGACGGAGGACTCGTGCTCTCGCTGTCGATGAACGCGACCCGGCCGTCCCCGAGTGCAACCGCAAGCAGTCCCTCGTCAAGGAACGCAGCGCCCACCACATAAGCGTCGAGCGCCCGACCGGCGCCGATGCGATCAAGCAGCGACGCCTTGCCGGGGCCCGGATCGCCGGTCGGAACGGCAGCAGGAATCTCATTCATGGGTTGCTTGTCCTTCGAATTCCGAAGCCGTTCGGCAGCATTCGGCTGCCTCTACCCGGTTCGCGGATGCCGCCGGACGGACGCGCCGGGCATCGGTTCTGTTTTCTTCATGGATTCCTCATACAAATACAAGTCCGTTCCGTTTCCACCGCCTCCCCATCCTATCTTGTCGCGGATTTCCATGAGTCAAACTCCTTTAAGGAATTATATCAACATAATAGAACAAAACCTCACCAGCCCGGACCCAAGCCCGACAGAAGCATAACGGGAAGTTGTGCGTTCATTGAGTAATGTTATATCATAAGAGGCACTTGCAGAATTGAGGTTCTGAGGAATAGCGGCTGAGATTTTGGATGCGGTTTTAGGTTTGCGTTGCGTTTGGGGCGCTGCGGCTGGCCTGATTGGGTCGCGGGTCGTGTCTGCGGTCGGTTTTGAGGCGAGCG
>JAJECF010000174.1 GCA_022822125.1 Alphaproteobacteria bacterium | reverse complement strand
CGGCACCTCCAGCAGGTAGGGCACGTGCTCGGTGTCGTAGACTTCGTTGAACAGATCCTCCTTCTCCGGGTCCACATCCATGCTTGCGATGAAGACGTAGCGGGTGCCGATGGGCATATCGGTGCTCCTCGTTTGCGGGTGGCCAAGCGTACCCGATCGGGAGGCTGCGCCATACGTGTTGTTCGGCACCATTGCTTGATTCCTTGGAATCGCGGCGAATCAACCTGTTGCAGGGCTGAGCGGCGTCCAATCTGCGCGCCGAACAACATCACCCGAAGCCGTCGGCTGTCCGAGGCATCAGCCGGCAGGCCCAATCCGATCATGGCGCTCATCTCGTGATTCCCGCTGCTCACCAACCGGCTATCCGCGCAGCGCCCGCATCTGCTGCAGATATCCGGACGCGTCGATCCGGGCCTCGATCAGTCGCGGCCCGGAGCCGGCAGCGGCGGCCTTGGCTGCGCCGCGCATTTCCTCCCGGGTTCCCGCCGTCCAGACCGTGAAACCGAAGCCGTCCGCAATCCTCGCGAAATCCGGTGCATCCCATGAGAGGCCGAGATCCTGCATTTGGCGTTGCTCGCGCTTGATGTCGATCAGTGAGAGGCGCGCATCGTTGAAGACGACGACAGTGAGGTCGACGCCTGCGGCCGCTGCGGTCTTCAACTCGCCGAGACACATCATCAGGCCGCCGTCGCCGGTCAGCGCGATAGCGCCGCGGCCGGGGTCGTGCAGCGCCGCCGCGATCGCCGCAGGCAGGGCGAAACCCATACTGGCGAGGCCGTTCGAGATCAGAAGGTCGAGCGGCGATCCGGCCTTCCAGAAGGCGCAGGCTGAGAACATGTGGGCGCCCGCATCGATCGCCGCACGCGGCATGAATTCAAAAGCCTGACCGACCTCCCGCACCACCGCCTCGGGCGAGAGGGCGCCTCCGCCCGGCATGCCCATGTCCGAGTAGAACGTCTCGCGGCAACGGGCGATCCCGGCGGCGCTCCAGTCGCTGGCCGCCGGCGCGTCGGCGAGCTTCCGGAGGGTTTCGGCAAGGTCGCCCTCGACCCGCACGGCCGGCGCGACATAGTGGGGCGCATGCGTGCAGGCGCACAGGTCGAGCACCGGTGCGCGGTAGGGCCAGGGCTTGCGGATGAGTTCGACGGGATCGAGGCCCGCCAGGACGATCAGGTCCGCAGCGCCCACGGTCGCCCGTTCGATCGCCCCGCCCGTGAAGATGCCCGCGAACATCGGATCGCTGTCCGGGACGACGCCCTTGGCCATGTAGGTCACCAACGCCGGCGCTCCCAGCGCCGCGGCCAGGTCCCGAACGCCGGACGCGGCGCCTGCCGCCTCGAGCCCCGCGACGATTACAGGCCGGCGCGCTCCGGCAATCAGCTCGCGCGCCCGCTGGATCGCGTCCGGGTCGGCGGCCGCCGCGGATGGTTTCGGGCCACCTGGCGGCGCGTCCACCGGGGCCGTCATGAGATCGGGGTCGGCGAGCAGCACCGACGGACCCATCGGCGCCGTCGTCATCGCGTCCAGCGTCGGGCCCACCTCGTTTGCGCGGGGCATGCTCGCCCGGGCCTTGCCGCCGGAAATCCCGGCGAACAGCCCCTCGACCAGGCCCTTCTGGTCGAAGACCTGGTGGGAGAGGTATTCCAGCTCCGCCGCGTCGAACCCTTCCGCCACAAACAGCAGCGGCATCCGGTCGAGCAGCGCCGAGGCAAGGCCGTTGGTTGCCGAGGCAAGCCCCGGCCCCTTGGTCGAGAAGGCAAGTCCCGGGGCTCCGGAGAGCCGGCCGGCGACGCCGCCCATCATCGCGGCGGCATCCTCGCGCGCGGCGATAACCGTGCGCATCCCTGCGTTCCGCGCGGCCGAGAGCAGATCCAGGCTGACGCCGCCGCCCGGAACGCCGAACGCAAAGCGCGTGCCGCGCCGGTAGAGATCGTCCGCGAGCCAGTCGACGAAACGGCGCGGTTGGGCTGTCATCGGTCGATTCTCCGGGTGGCGACGAGGTTCCGGGCGCAATCGACGGTGAGATCGAACTCCGGGAACAGGACCAGAGTCGACTCGTCCTCCTCGACGACCGCCGGGCCCTGCAGCATCTGGCCGGGCCGGAGCTGGCCGCGCCGGTGGACCGGGGTCTCGATGAAGCGGTCGCCGAAGAAGACGGGCCGCGCGGCGCAGCCGGCCGGCGGAGGCGCTTCGACGGCCGCACCCGCGCCGAGCGCTCCGGCAAGCCCCGGGCGCGGGCCCGAGGCGACGACGCGCCAGGAGAGGATTTCCGGAGCCGCTGTCTCGGCGCGGCCGTAACGGGCCTTGTAGGCAGCGGAAAAGGCCGCGTGGAGACGGCCGCCGCCTCCCGGCTTGTCAGGATCGACCTCGACCTCGATTTCGTAGCCCTGGCCTACATAGCGCATCATTGCGCTCGCCCGGACCGCAATCGCCTCCGGTGCGATCCCGGCGCCGGCTACGAGTGCTTCCGCCTCGGCGCGCATCTCGGCAAGCAGGGTCCCGACTCCGGCGATGTCGAGCGCATCGAGCCGGCACGGCGCGGCATGGCCGACCTCAAACGACACCGGCGCCGCGAGCATCCCGATGGCCGAGGCGACGCCGGCGCCGACCGGGCAGATCAGCCGGTCGATGTTCATCTTCGCAGCCATTGCGCAGGCGTGGACCGGCCCGGCGCCGCCGATCGGCAACATGGCGAAGCGGGTCGCGTCGAGCGCCCGTTCGATCGCGTGGATCGTCGCTGCCTGGGCCATGCTGGCTGTGACCGTCTCGTGGACGCCCCAGGCGGCCTCGATGATGGAGATGCCGAGCGGCTCCGCCAGATGCGTGCGGATCGCAGTCTCCGCCGCCTCCCGGTCGAGCGTCATGGTTCCGGCCAGGAAAGAGCCGGGATCGAGATAGCCGAGCACCAGATCGCAGTCGGTGACGGTGGGGTTGGGGTTGCCGCGGCCATAGCAGGCGGGTCCCGGATCGGCCCCGGCGCTTTGAGGGCCGACCCGGATCAGTCCGCGGCTGTCGACGCTGGCGATCGAACCGCCGCCGGCGCCGATCTCGATCATGTCGATGGCGGGGATCTGAAGCGGCAGGCCGCTGCCCTCGGCAAAGCGGGTTTCGCGGGCGACCTCGAAACGGGCGGTGCGCTCCGGTTCGCCGCCGTGGATCAGGCAGGCCTTTGCGGTCGTGCCGCCCATGTCGAAGCAGAGAATGTCGCGCGCACCGGCAAGCTCGCCGAACATCCGTGCGGCTTCGGCCCCGGCGGCCGGGCCGGACTGGACCATCCGGACCGGAAAGCGCCGGGCGGTCTCGGCCCGGATGCAGCGTCCGTCGGAGAGAACCATCAACAGGTCCCGGCGGTATCCCAGATCGGCCAGCGCCCGCTCCAGTCGTTCGACATAGCGGGCGAACACCGGCAGCACATAAGCATTCGCAGCAACGGTTGACGTCCGTTCGTACTCGCCGAGTTCCGGGCTGACCTCCGAGGAAAGCGAAATCGCCACGCCCGGAAGTTCGGCTGCAAGGATCTCGGCCACGCGCCGCTCGTGGGTCGGATTGCGGAAGGAATGCAGAAGCGCAACCGCCGCCGCTGCAACGCCGGCCATGCGCAGCGTCCGGGCGGCGGCGGCCACGTCCGCTTCGTCCAGCGGCGTGGCGACGCTGCCGTCGGCCAGCAACCGCTCGTTCACCTCGAGGCAGAGCGTCCTGGGCACCAGCGGCGCCGGCATGGCGATGTCGAGGTCGTAGAGATCGTACCGCCACTCACGCCCCAGTCCCAACACGTCACGAAAGCCGCGGGTGGCGATCAGGCCGGTCGGCACGCCTCGCCGCTCGATCAGCGCATTGGCGACCAGCGTCGTGCCATGTACCACGGCGCCGAGATCGGCGGCGGCGATACCCTGGCGGTCGAGGGCGCGGCGGACTCCCTCGATCACCGCGCGCGAGGGATCGTCGGGGGTCGTCAGCAGCTTCTCCCGGCGCATAGCCGCCGCACCGTCGCGCCAGAGCACGACATCCGTGAAGGTGCCGCCGATGTCCACGCCGATGGACCAGGCGCCGTGTCCGGTATCAGTTGCGGCCATAGTCCCGTTCCGCCGCCGCGTCGCTCACGAGGCTTGAAGCCAGGTCAGCGTCAATTGCCGCACGGTCTCGCTCGGCGGGCGGGAACAGTCCGCCGCCGCCCGGCGTCTGGAACGTCACCTCATCGCCCCGCGCCAGCACGGTCCGGGACTTCGGCTCCAGCCGCTCGCCGTTCAACAGGTCGACGCCCGGTGCGCCGTCGCGCCCGCCATAGAGGCCGCGGGGCGGAAACCGTACGCGCTCGTGCCGGATCGTCATGACGATCGGCGTCTCCGAGATCGAGCGGAAGCGGATCCGCTGGGCATTACCGCCCCGGAACCGCCCCGCGCCGCCTGTATCGGGCACGAAGGCCTTCTCGACGACCATCATCGGCGCCTGGTTTTCGAAGACCTCAGCCGGCTCGTTGGAGACGTTGGACGGAAAGCTCAGGCAACCGGGCCCGTCGCCCGTGGCCCGCGCCCCGTGGCCGCCGTTCATGAAGTACATCTTCACGAAATTGCCGCTGCCATCTGGCCGCGCGCCGGTGAAATAGACGTTCCAGAGAGGAGAGCCCGACTCGGCCACCGCGCGCTCCGGCGCCACCTGCGACAGCGCGCCGATCACCGCGGGCGGCACGTAGTGCCCGGAGAGATGCCGTCCCCAGACCGGCGCGGGCGGCGTCGGATTCAGCAGGCAGCCCTCCGGCGCCGAGATGCCGATCGGGCGGAGCGAGCCGGCATTGTTGGGAGCCTCCGGGTCGAGGAGGCACTTCACGGCATAGCGGGCGTAGGCCTGCGTATAGTTCAGCACGCAATTGACCGGCCAGCGCACCTGAGGCGACGTGCCGGCGAAATCGATGTCCATCCGGTCGCCCTCGATCGTCACCGAGCAGGCGATATGCAGGGGGCGGTCGAACCCGTCGGTATCGAACGCGTCCCGCCATGTCCCGTCCGGCAGTGCGGAGATGGCGCGGCGCATGCTCCGTTCGGAACGCTCGACGATCTCGTCGGCAACCGCCTCGAGATCCTCCAGCCCCTCGTCTTCCAGAAGGGCGGCCAGCTTCGCCGCACAGTCGGCATAGGCCGCGAACTGGGCGCGGATGTCGCCCAGAGTCTCGTCGGCCATGCGAAGGTTTTCCTTGAGGAAATCCACCACCACGCGGCTTTCCCGTCCGCCCTCGACGATCCGGCAGATCGGAATACAGAGCCCTTCCTCGAACCGGTCCCGAGCGGTCGGCGAGGGCGCGCCGCCGATATCGACCGTGTGTGCGGTGGAGGCGGCGAAGGCGACCAGGCGGCCGTCGCGGTGGATCGGATGCACCATGGATATGTCGTTCAGGTGCCCGGTCCCGATCCAGGGGTCGTTCGTGATCGCCACATCGCCGGGCGCGAGGCTCCCGGCGGGGAACTTCGCCAGCACGGCTTCCAGCGTCCGGGGCAGCGTGCCCGTGAAGCTGGGGATCGAGCGCTTGGACTGGGCGATCAGGCGGCCGCGCGCATCGAACAGGCTGAAGGCCATGTCGTAATTGTCGCGCACCACGACCGAGAAGGCTGCGCGCAGGAAGGTCTCGGCCACCTGGTCGACCAGCCCCTCGATGCGCCGCCAGATCAGGCCGATGCGGATCGGGTCCATCAACGACCGCCTTTCCAGACGGGTGTCAGCCAGTGGCTGTATTCGGCAACGCGGCCGCGGACAACGGCGTCGTAGCGGGCCTGCAGCCTGCGGGTTGCGGCTCCCGGGGCTCCATCGCCAACCGGTTTGCGGTCGATACTGAGGATCGGCACGATCTCCTGGCCCGTGCCGCAGTAGAACGCCTCCTCGGCGATGTAGAGTTCGGTCCGGCCGATCGCGCGCTGGGTGACGGAGGGGCCGGCGTCTCCGGCAATCTCGATCAACGTGCGCCGCGTGATGCTCTCGAGGATTCCGGCGGTGACCGGCGAGGTGATCCATTCGCCGTCCCGCATGATGAAGATGCAGCCGCCCGGCCCCTCGCTGACGGTGCCGTCGCGGTTCAGGATGACGGCGGCGTTGAACCCGTTCCGCTTGGCCTCGAGCCCTGCGAGGCGGCTGTTCAGGTAGTTGGCCGACGCCTTGATCCGGGGCGGGCTGGCATCGTCCTCAATGCGCCGCCAGGTGCTGACGCAGAAGTGCATGCCATTCGTGAAGGACGGCGCCCGCCCGCGCGAACGGCAGACGATGGAGCTCGACGCCGGTCCGGTCGCCGTCATCTCGCCCCAGTCGTCCACATAAACCTGAATGCGGATATAGCAGTCCTCGCGCATGCCGCAGGCCCGGATCAGGTCGATCGTCTGCGCGGTCAAGGCCCGGTCGTCCGGCGCGCCGTCTATTTCGACGATGCTGTTCGAGAAGCCGAGACGCGCCATGTGCTCCGCGATGCGGAACACGTAAAGCTCGCCGGCGTCGGCGTTCCAATATCCGCGCAACCCCTCGAAGGCGAGCACCGAGAAGGTCAGCCCCGGCGCCATGATCGAAACCTTTGCTTCGTCGAACGGCACGATCCGGCCGTTCAGGGTGGCGTAGGGCGGGCGTTCGTGTCCGGTCATCGTTTCGGTCTCGTTGTCGGCTCAGGCGCCGGTTCTCCCGCCGGGCGCGACCGGCGCCGGCGCCAGAGGACAAAGCCGATTGCGCTGCCCATGATCGCAAGAAGCGCCAGAAAGGCCGGTCGCCTGAAGATGAACAGGATGTGCTCGTCATAGGTCGGCGCAAGGAGCAGCACCGTACGCAGGTTCTCCTCGAGCAAGGGCATCAGGATAAACCCGATCAGGAGCGGCACGGGCGGGAAGCCGTGCCGCATCATCAGGTAGCCCGCAACCCCGAAGACGAAGACGAGCTGCACGTCGAAGAGCGATCCGCGCAGCGCGAAACTTCCCGCCGCCGCGATCGCCAGCACGCTTGCCAGCAACAGCCGGCGCGGCACCGAAAAGGCGAACCGCGCGACGTGCAGCATGCCGAGGCCGATGGCGAGATTGATGAGATTGGCCAGGATCAGCGCCGCATAGATCGCGTAGATCGGAAGCGGGTTCTGCGAGAAGGCGAGCGGCCCGACATTGACCCCCTGCACCATCAGGGCGCCCAGGATCAGCGCTGCCGCAATATCGCCGGGGATGCCGAAGGCCAGCAGCGGAATCAGGTTCGCGCCGGAAACGGCATTGTTCGCAGCCTCCGGTGCAGCCACGCCCTCGAGTGCGCCCTTGCCGAACTCCTCCGGCTTCCTGGAGGTCCGCCTCGCCTCGCCATAGGCGATGAAGGCGGCCACTGTCGAGCCGAGACCGGGCATCGCGCCGATCGCCGTGCCGATGGCGGACGAGCGGAAAAGGACCGGGATACAGCCCCGGAACTCGGGCCAGGATACGCGGTTGTCCTCGCGCTTGCCGGAATAACGGGTCGCCCTCGAGGACAGCTCCCTGTTCGACCCGCCCATCTGGCGGAACACTTCGGACACCGCGAGGAAACCTATCAGCATCGGGATCAGGCCGATGCCCTCCTCAAGCTCGGGATTGCCGAAGGTCAGCCGTTCGCTCGCGGTGATCGGGTCCAGCCCGACGATGCCGATCATCACGCCGATCAGTGTCGCAACCAGCCCCTTCCAGACCGGCCGGCTGGACAGCATGCCGAGCGAGCCGAGCGCCAGCAGGATCAGCAGCGTATATTCCGCCGGTCCGAACTTCAGTGCCACGAGGGCGAGGATGCTGGCGAAGAAAATCAGGCAGACATCGCTGAACGTGTCGCCGAAAACCGAGGCGTAGAGCGCCATCTTGATGGCCTTCGCTCCCTTGCCGGCGCGCGCCAGCGGATAGCCGTCCAGCACCGTGGCCGACGCCGCGGGCGTTCCGGGCGTCCGGATCAGGATGGCGGTGACGCTGCTGCCGAACAGCGACCCCTTGAACATGCCGAGCAGCATGGGGATCCCGACCCAGGGGTCGAAGTAGAAGGAATAGGGGATCAGCAGGGCGACGGCCATCGACGCCGTCAGCCCCGGGATTGCGCCCAGGATCTGGCCTGCAACGACCCCCAGCACCACGGCGAGGAGGCTTTGCCAGGTGAGCGCGAGGCCGATTCCTTCGATGATCGTGTCCATGCGCTCACCCGTCGAACAGTATGCCGGCCGGCAGCCGGATCGAGAAGATCCGGTCGAAAAGCAGCCAGATCAGCCCCACCACCGCAACCGGCTGGCCGACGAGATGGAGCCGGCGCCGCTCGCCCATTGCCGCCGTCAGCGCCAGAATCATGCAGGCCGCGGCAAGGTAATATCCGGCAAGCGGGACCAGGACGGCCGCGAAGACGAGCGCGATACCGATGCCGGCCGCGTTCCTGCGCCACGAGCCCGTCCCGGCCTCTCCGTTCCCCGGCTCCTCGTCCGGCGCAGCGATTTCCCCGCCTGCCAGCACCCAGAGCAGCCGCACGCCCATGATGAGGGCCATCAGGATCGCCGCGGCGCGGGCCGAGAAGCTGGGCGGCAGGCCCCGGTCGAGGCCGAAACCTTCGGGGTCCTCGATCCCGTGGGGAATCGCGACGAAGTAGAAGGCGGCATCCGCCAGCAGCAGCCCGCAGAGCAGCGCGATCTCGCCGCGGCGTGAATGCGTGTCCATCGTCACGCGCCGGCCGTCCCCGCCGCGACAGGAGCCGTTCGGCAGGCCCGCTCCCGGATGGGTGCCGGGAGCGGGGAAGCGGCCTGCGGCCTCACTTCATGCCGATCTCGGCGATCGTCTTCTTCGCGGCTTCGTAGTCCATCGTCACGATCTTGGTGAACTCGGCGCTGCCGGCGTGCTTCAGCGACCACTTGCGCTGCTCGGCCAGCTTCTGGAATTCGGGGCTTGCCACTACCTTCGGCAGGACCTCGTCCCACTTGGCCAGCACTTCCCCCGGCAGGTTCGCCGGCCCGGCGAAGCCGAAGAAGATCGCCGGCGCGATCGGATATCCGGCTTCCGTCAGGGTCGGCGCGTCCGGGTTCACCGGGTTCCTGCCCGGCGTACCCTCGGCCAGGATACGGGTCTGGCCGTCGAGCGTGGCCTTGTTGCCCTCGGAGATCATCGCAAGGTCGATCGTCCCGCCCAGAAGCGCGGCCAGCACCTTCGAGCCGCCGCGGAAGGGCACGTAAGTCGCCGTCACGCCCTCTTTTCCGAACATCGCCTCGACCGCCACATGCGGGCCGCCCCGCTGCACGGAGGTCGACCAGCGCAGCTTGCCCGGATTGGCTTTCGCGTAGGCGATGACATCGGCGAGCGTCTTCCACTCGCTGTCCGCGCGCACGATCAGCGGCTGGTTGCTCGAGACGATCTGGCCCACATAGCTCAGATCCTCGAGCGGGTGGTAGGGCGCATCCATCATGTGCGGCCGGATGGTGATCGGACTGGTCGAGATGAAGGACAGGGTGTAGCCGTCCGCCTTCGCCTTGGCCGCCGCGCCGATGCCGATGGTGGCGCCCCCGCCCGTCTTGTTCTCGACATTGATCTGCACGCCCATCAGGTCGCCGGCGAGTTTGGCGACGATCCGGGTCGCAGTATCGCCGCCGCCGCCCGCCGAGTAAGGGCAGATGAGCGTGATCGTCTTGCTGGGATAGCCGTCGGCGGCCGCGATCCCCAACATCGAGACGGCGAGGGCGAACCCGCCAAGAGCACTTGCAATGCGACGCATGTCAGAACCTCCCTGATGGCCTTGTCGCCAGTTCGGCGGCGGTCAGACCGCCGTCCGTCAGCCAACAGGTTATCGTCGCGCCGATCATGATGTAAAATTCATTAGCGTCATTAGTTCATGAGCAGGCGTCATGCCAACGCAAGGCGGCTTACATGCCCCGAACCGGTGATCTGGAGGCCTTTCTGGCCGTCGCCGAGACCGGCAGCGTCACCCGTGCGTCGGAACGGCTGGGCCTTTCTCGACCCTTTCATCGCCGCCGCCCTGACCGGACCGGAGGTCGTGGTCGCCCGCACCAGGCCGGAAGTGCCGCATGCCTATGGCGCGCATGTCCCGCGCGGAGCCGGAGTTGCTCCGGAGGCAAGCCGGCTTCTTGCCGCGATAGGCCACGTCATGGGGGCCGGTGTCTGAATTGAAACATCTCGCGACGCCGCTCGATATACGCCGAACCTGCGAATTCTCCGGCCGCCTCGACAAGTTGACAGGGTCCTCGGTGCTGCACCGCTTTGCAATGCAACGCGGCTTTGATTCCAGCGCAACAGGAACCCGCCCCGATTATCGCTGAAAAGCCGGTTCCCCGCCTGCGGGGAGGCCGGGCTGCGGTCCCGGACCGAGGCGCATTTGGCGATGGCGAGACGGCCGCCGTCGACGAAAGCGGCTTTCGGGCGGCTGCCGCCGAGCGAGCCGATGGCGGGGACGAGCGCTGCGGCCGCTGCCGGGTTCCGGTCGCCTTCCCAAGCCGCCCCCCTTGCTCCTCATCATGAGCAGCGCCCGCGCCGGCAGGCCCCGTCCCTCTCCTCATCCTGAGTAGCGGCGTCAGCCGCGTATCGAAGGGAGCCTGTCCTGAGCCTGTCGAAGGGACGATTGCCGCCCCCCTTGCTCCTCATCCTGAGTAGCGGCGTCAGCCGCGTATCGAAGGGAGCCTGTCCTGAGCCTGTCGAAGGCCCCCCTCAGAACAGCCGCACGAATTGCAGCTCGCCGCTGGTGCGTTCGTAGTCGTGCAGTTGGGCGTTGCTCTCGCGGCTTTCGCGGACCAGGGAGACGCGGGGGCTGAAGCCCCATAGGGTGAGGGCGCGGTTGTGGGCGGAGAGGCGGATGGTGCGGGTTTCGTCCTCTCGCGGCGTGTCGGGGTCGGTGATGAAGGGCCACCAGCCGCGTCCGTAGGCGGTCCGGCGCAGGGTTGCGGCTCCCGAGACGGTGAAGCCCCGGCCGAGCGCCCAGCTGGCGCCGAGCGACGCCCAGCGGCTTTCACTGCGGTCGCGCTTCGACTCCGGGCGCTCCCTGCCGAAGCCGGCGGAGAAGTCGAGGCGCAGGGTCGGCGTCACCACCCAGGAGAGGCCGCCGTGAAGCCCCGTCACCGGCCCGTCCTGCGTCCTGCTGCGGTCGTGCCGCCGCTCATGCCGGGAGAGGCCGCCCTGCGCCGTCACGCGCCGCGTCAGCCGCCGCGAGGCTTCGAGGCGCGGGCCGATCTCCTTGTGAACCCCCTTGCCGCCCGACCAGTGGCGGCGCGCGTCCAGCAGCAGGCTCGCCTCGGTGCGCGCGTCGATCAGCCAGCGCGGCCCCGTGTAGCCGGAAAGCGTCATGCGGTCGAACGCCCCGCCGCGATATTCCCGCCGCGACAGGTCCCCGCCTGCGCGCAGGCGCCATTGCGGGCCGAGCCGGTGCTGGTATTCGCCGCCCGTCCACACCGACAGGCCGACGCCGGACTCCTCCTCGCTCGGCTCGTCCAGCGTGAAGGGCAGGACCTGGCCCAGCACCGGGATCATGATGGTGCGCCCGCCGGAGGACGCGGTGATATTGCTGTCGGGCGCGATCCCCATGCCGAAGCGGGCGGACCATTGTTTGCGGGCGCGGATGGCGTTCAGGAAGCGGCGCACATTAGCGGCGACGGGCTTCGGGATGTCGCCGGCCAGCACGGTCTCGAAATGCCGCCTTGCCAGACTGTCCTCGCGCGCGAGGAAGAAGGCGCGGGCCAGTTCGAGGCGCACGCGCACGAGGCCCGGCTGCTCCACAAGGATGCTGTGGAAGGCGGCGATGGCGGCGTCCAGCCTGCCGTCGCGCTCATCGCCCTCCGGCAGGGCCATCGCCTGACCCACCGCCGCCAAGCCCATGCGGAAGCGCCTGTCGGCGTCCTCCCCATAGGCTATGCTGCCGGCGACCAATACCAGCAGGCCGGCGACAAGCAGGGCGTAGAGAAGGCGGCTCATCGACGACATTCAAAGCTCAAAGTCATGTCCTCAAAGGAAACCCCGGCCGCCGAAGCAGCCGGGGTGGAATGGGCGGTGAAGGCAGGGCTACTGCTTGCGGGTTGAGTACACCCCGGCGGCAGCTCCGTTCGTGAATTCAGCGTCGAATGCGCCATACACACCCGTCGGCCGCGCTTCGGAACCCGCCTCAGTACTGCCGCCCCAGGCCGTGGCGGTCCAACTGCCGTCAGTCGCATCACCGCTAACACCGCCGGCGGAGAATGTGCCAGTGGTGACGTCGGCACTGTCCAGATCGACCGACCATGTGGAATCAGTCCCGTCGCCCATGAAGTTCGAGATCATGCCTGCAAGTGATGCAGGGGCTCCGAACGTCATTGTCAGGCTGACATCAGCTGTAAACCCACTGGATTCACGGCTCATCTCTTTGCCCTTGGAGTCGGTACTCGTGACATACGACATACCGAGGGCTTTACCCATATAGGAAGCCGATGAGCCCTTGAAAGCATCCACGCCCGAATTGACAGCATACACGCCAGTAGCGGCTGTAGGGCCAGAGAGATACCGGTTGATGGTGGTGGTGTCGTCTGTAGCGCTGGCTACCGACAGCCAGTAGCCGTAGCGGACGTATGTGGCTGGTTCCTCCAGCGTGTACACTCCTTCGGCCTCGGTATATGTCGTCATGTCACCGGCGTCGGGCGCGAAGTACCAGCTTCCAGTAAGCTTATCGCCCGCAACGTGGCTCTCTGCGGTACCGCTCACCTTGCAGTTGTCGCCCGCGCAGAACAGCACGCCCTCAATGCCTTTGTATTTGGCGTCACTTATTTGGGTACCGTCTGCAATGTCGATGCTGTCCGGCACGTCTTCGAAGAAATCGTCCACTGTCATGTCGTTCGCCGACTTAGCTTGGACGGCCTTGGTGGTAGTGCCGGTGCTGGCGATCCGCATGGGCATGAGATCGGACCCGCCGATCTGTGCCCATGTCATGCCCTGATGGTCGCTGGGCCCCATCACCAGCTTGCCGACAGTGTCGCTTGGAGCGTGTTCGGCCGGGAACGCTTCTGCCGCCGAGGGAACCCGAACGCCGAACGCCGAAGAGACAGCGTCTGCTACACCCTTGCCGATGCTTTCAGGAGTTATCGCAGGAGTATCGCCGTCTTTAGCCTTCATGGCCATTTCGACTTGCATTTTCAGGTCATCGCCATCGAGGACTTTCTGAGCCTCCGCGATTTGGCCCTCGACCTCCATGATTCTTGTGTCGAGTGCTTTCTGCGCCTCCTCGCCGAGGTCATCAGCCTTCTCGGCCTCATCAACGGCATCCTGAGCGGCCTTGATCTTGTCAGCCAGATCGGTGCGGACCGCAACAACCATGTCGGCGTTGGCCTTCGCCATGGACGAATCACCCATGACAGAGATGACATCCAGTTTCCCGGCGTAATCCATGGCCTTTTTGACGGCTTCCTCACCCGCCATCTCAGCCGCTTTGCCAGCGTCTGCAAGCATGTTGAGGGTCTTCGCAGGCCCCTCGACAGGGTCCACGCAGTTCGGGTACTCCCCCGTGTGACCAGCCGGGCACTCCATGTCGCCGCCGCCGCCGGAGGTCGTTCCCGGGCTACCCCCGCTACCCCCTCCGCCGCAGCCTGCGAGCGCCAGCGACAGGGCGAGTGCCCCTGCCGAAAGCGCCAACTGCATCTTTCTGGTTTCCATGTTTCAGGAATCTCCTGTGTGTCTGTGTGCTTCCGTTCGGTCTGTTGCGGGGTGCGATCAGAAGCCGACTGCGATGCCGGTGACGAAGGCGGTGCCTTCAACCGTGCCCTGCTCACCGGAGATGAACGAAGTCTTGGACGCGACGCCCGGCGCCAGCGAGTAGCTCATGGAGAGCATGGTTGCGTTGGCCTCGGTACCGTCATCGGCATCGCCCATCATGTGGGTGAGGCTGACCGCCATCGGGCCGTCCGAATATTTCGCGCCGGCGCTTGTGAGGTTGTAATCCGCCGACTTCTTCTTCATGCCGTCGGCGTCATACATGCCACCATCGTTCTCGGCGTAGGCGACATTGAAGCTGAACGCCCCGAAGCCGACCTGCAGGCCGAAATTGGTCCATGTATGGTCGTCGATCTTGGTAACCGGGTTCGGCACCATGACCTTGTGCTTGCCCCCATGCTCGTCTACGGTCTTTTCCACCATGGCGGGCAGCATCTGGCTCACTTGGTAGTGGCCGGCGGACACCGCGACGCTGGCGTCGCCGATTTCCTGCTTCATGTTCAGGCCGACGGAAAAGCCGTCCTCGTCATTACCGTTCGGGGCGCCGTTCGCGTCCTCTTTGGTATGATTCGGAATGTAGGCTGCGCCGAACTGGATGCCGTTCATGCGGGGCGTGTAGTAGGCGATCTTCTGCTCGTCGCCGCCGACGATCCAGCCGTTCGTTCCCAGGCCGATCGCGCCGTTCCGCGAGCAGCCCGTAACGCCGACCCAGCCCGAATCGCCGCAATAGGCCACGCCGACATCCTGGTTGCCGTAATGCATGAGCGCCGCCGGATGGTCCTCCGAGCCGAGCACGATCTGGCCAAAGGAGCCGCCGACCGTCAGCTGCGACTCGTCGATCTGGTCGCCCGAGGTGTTGCCTTCGAGCTCGACCTTGACGGAGAAGGTCAGGCCGTTATCGGCTTCCAGCTTGCCCTTGAAATGGATTTCGCTGTCCGACCACTGGGCGACGCCACCTTCCCTTTCCGGCTTCGCAGAGTCACTGATGTCGGTCATGCCGACCCATTGTTCCATATAGCCGCCGACGCCGACGCTCATCATGTCGGCCGCCGATGCCGGCGCGACGGCCAGCCCGCCCGTGAGGGCGAGGGCTGTGGTCGCCATGAGTAAATTTCTCATATTCCCCATTACGCGAGCTTTTTGCGGGGTCGATTGTTGCAAAAACGCCACAGTGATTTTCGCGGTATCGGGGGCCGCGCGGCGGCTCTGCGGGCGGCCTGCGGCGGCGAAGTGTGGGGGGCAAGCACTTGACATGAGAGAAATCGTGGTAAACTGGAGGCGGAACAGGGCGGCCTCCTCCGGGGCCGCCCTTTCGCGTCCGAAGCAGGAGGAAATCGGGAGATATGCTGAGAACAGACGAGCCCTATGCGCCGGGCGCATGCGGACCATGACAATTCATGACATGCGCGGGGGTCTTCATGTCTTCTTCCCGGAGGAACCTGTCCCGAGCCCGTCGAAGGGGACGTGCCACCGGCGGGACGATCCTTCGATACGCCTCCCTTCGGTCGGCTACTCAGGATGAGGAGAGGCGGGGGTGCCGGGCAGCATTTGCCCGTGAGTCTCAACCCGGTGCCGCTGGTATGAGCCTGTCGAAGGAGGGCATTCAGGCATGAAGGACAGGGGCC
>JAJECF010000071.1 GCA_022822125.1 Alphaproteobacteria bacterium | reverse complement strand
CCTCGCCAGCTTCGCATGGCGGTACAACCGGCGCTTCCAGCTCCAGACCATGATCCCGCGCTTCGTCCATAGCGCCGCTCGTACCCAGCCCATCCCCTACCGAAATCTCATCGCTGGATGAATCTCAGGGATAAGTAGATTATGGAATCTTCAGCAACAATATATGCAGAAATACAAAATGGGATTCCGCAACCACTTTCCTTGCTTCATGTTGCTGACCGTGAAGCATTACAGGCGCTTTATACGCTTGAATATGTGAATGGAGAGTGGCAAGATTTAGGTCCGTGGGAAAGTACTTCAACGCACTTCGCGGGGCACACTGAAAACATGGCTTTCGGCGTTGCGCTTCGTAACAGTTACAGCGAGCCTTGGTCGTATGGCTACAGGCCGACCGCAAACCTTGCGAGCAATATCAGTCTTCCCCGAACTGCCGTTTGGAATGGTGGCTTGGGTGGATTCACACCAAACGGGGAATCCGTAGCCGGACAGGCAAGCATTATCGTAAATACGGTCGATTTGGCCGGTAGCGCCGAATTCACAAACTTGCAAATGTGGGCGGCCGGCATTCAACCTAATGTAGGTACCGGAACGCAATGGGACGGTGGCGACTTGCATTACGATATCGCCATTACCGGAAACACCTTCCGTGAAACTACAGGCGATGACGGCAGGCTTACGGGTATTTTTGCGGGCCGAAACCACGAAGCGGCAGGCGGAACGCTTGAAAGGGATGACCTGACAGCCGCGTTTGGCGCTGAAAGGCAATAGACCGTAGTGGACCGCGAGTGGAATATGGCAAGGAAAATCCGGTGCTATGCGGAAGGGTGCGACGGGCGGTGGCAGGCATTCTGCCTGAACTTCGACCTCGCAGCGCAGGGCGCCTCGCCGGACGACGTGCGCCACGACCTCGAAGCCGCCATCAGCATGTATCTGGAGTATGTCAGCGACCTTCCTGCTGAGGATCAGGCGCAATTCCTGCGCCGGCGCGCGCCAGCGGGCCATTGGCTGAAATTTGCCCTTATCTCGCTGTGCAGCCTGGTGCGGAGGCACTCCAAACCCCGTGCCGAGAGCTGGGCGGAGCCGGACGCGCAAGCGCCGGCGTGCAATACCGGGACTTGTTGAAGGTCCTGTCCCGGCATGAGTTCCGGGAGTTCGGCGAAAGGGAAGGCACCGTCATTTCGAGGCCATCATCGGTGGCGAGCGACGTCTGGTGGCGCTCGCCTGCAGCCAGGAAGGTGAAGACATCCGCCCGGACAACCTCGCTTCCATGATCCGCCAATCCGGATTGCCGAAGAAGCTGTTTCGCCGCCGCCTACGCTGATGCCCGCCATCTCCAAGGGATGTCGGCCGGCAGCGGTCAGCTCATGCCGGCGGACGGCCCGGTGGCGTTTGGAGCGGGTGAAGCCGTGATAGAATAGGAATAATACCAGCGGTCGTTGATCGGAACCGATGGCGCGGCGCCTTCCTACCGTAGCCCCGGTCCTTTGTCCTCATCCCGAGTAGCGGCGCCAGCCGCGTATCGAGGGACGGCTTCTCCCGCTGGCCATCCTTCGATACGCGCCCGCAGGCGAGCGCTACTCAGGATGAGGAGAGGCGCCGGACGGATCGACGCAAAAAGGGGAAAACGGGCGGCATTTGCATGTGAGTCTCAACCCGGTGCCGCCGGTATAAGAGCATGGGCGGCTTCCTCCGGGAGCCGCCCTTTCGAGTCCGGAACGGGCAGGAGCCCGGCAGGAATGCCGGAAATGGGCGGAGGATATGCGCCGGATGCAGGATGCCTCATGACAAAACATGACATTCGGGCAGGTCTTGGCGTTTGCTGTATTGACAGCCTCGCGGGCCGGGGCAGAATCCGAAGCGCAAAGACGCGGCGCGCGGGCCGCCCAAGCGGACGACCGGGGAGCAAGGACATGCCGAAGGATTCGCACGAAACCAAAGGGCTTTACGCCTATTTCGCGGAAAACCCCGAAGAAGCGCGCCGGCAATTTTTCGAGCCGGCGCCGGGAATGAGCCGGCGCGGCTTCTTCGCCGGCGCCGGGCTGGCGGCCGCGGGCGGCCTGCTCGGCATGGCGATTCCGTTCTACGCCAACATGCCGCGCGGCCTGGTGCCGGCCGCCTTCGCCTCCGACGACGTGCTGGTCGGCAAGGACGGGCTGACGCTGCTGAACGACCGGCCGATCAACGCCGAGACGCCGGCGCATCTGCTCGACGACGCGATCACGCCCACCGCGCGGCACTTCATCCGCAATAACGGGCTGCCGCCGGAGGATACGGACGCCGCCGGATGGATGCTCACGGTGGACGGGCTGGTGGAAAACCCGATGGCGCTGTCCATCGCGGACCTGCAGGCGCAGTTCGAGGTGGTGACGATGGCGCTCACCATCGAATGCGGCGGCAACGGCCGGGCGTTTTTCGACCCGCCGGCCAAGGGCAACCAGTGGACCGTCGGCGCCGTGGCGTGCTCGGAATGGACGGGCGTGCGCCTCGCCGATGTGCTGAAAAAGGCCGGGGTGAAGCCGGACGTGGTCTATACCGCGCATTACGGCGCGGACACCCACCTCTCCGGCAAGGAGGGCAAGCTGCCGATCTCGCGCGGCGTGCCGGTCGCGAAGGCCATGACCGACAATGTGCTCATCGCCTTTGCGATGAACGGCGGGCCGCTGCACAAGCAGAACGGCGCGCCGCTCCGCCTCGTCGTGCCGGGCTGGCCGGGCTCCTGCTCGCAGAAATGGCTGCGGCGCATCCAGCTTCGCGACCGGGTGCATGACGGGCCGAAGATGACGGGCAAAGCCTACCGAGTGCCGGGCTACCCGGTCGCCCCCGGCGACAAGGTGCCGAACGAGGATTTCGAGATCATCGAGCGCATGCCCGTGAAATCGCTGGTGACGTCGCCGGAAAACGGCGCCGCGGCGGGCCGGGAGGTGGAGGTGCGCGGCCATGCATGGTCGGGCGACCGCACCGTCTCCGCGGTCGATCTCTCCATCGATTTCGGCAGGAGCTGGATGGCCGCGGACCTGGACGGGCCGGTCAATCCGGGCGCGTGGCAGAACTGGCGGCGCACCGTGTCCTTCCCCGAGGCCGGCTATTACGAGGTCTGGGCGCGGGCGACGGACAGCGCGGGCGAGATGCAGCCCTTCGCCATCGACTGGAACCCGAAGGGCTATCTCAACAACACCATGCACCGGGCGGCCTTGCGCGTGGCCTGACCGCATGCGGACCGCATTTGCGGCGGCGCTGCTGCTTGCCTGCGCAGCGGCGGCGCCCGCCGGCGCGGCCGATCTGGAACAACGCCTCGCCGTAGCGGATGCCGACCGCGGCAAGAAGGTGTTTCGCAAATGCGCCGCCTGCCACACGGTGGACAAGGGCGGCCGGAAAAAGATCGGGCCCAATCTCTGGGGTATTGTCGGTGCGCCCGTCGGGGTCCGCGAAGGGTTCCGCTATTCGAGGGCGATGAAAGCGTTCGGCGGCAGATGGACGCCGGAGCGCCTCGACGCCTATCTGACGAAGCCGCGCGCGCTGGTGAAGGGCGGCTCCATGAGCTTCGTCGGCCTGAAGCGCGACCGCGACCGCGCCGATGTCATCGCCTTCCTGAACGCCATGAGCGACAGCCCGGCGGATTTCGGGCCGGCGCCGCAGACGCCCGCGGCGTCCCGGGCCCCGGAGCCTGAAGACATCGGCCTCATGGTCGCCGCGCCCGGCGCCTCCGAGACCTTCGACGCCTGTACGCCCTGCCACTCGGAGCGCATCGTCGTCCAGCAGGGCCTGACGCGCGAGCGATGGGACGAGCTTATGGTGTGGATGGTCGAAGAGCAGGAGATGGAGCCGATAGAGGAAAGCGTTCTAACGGTCATTCTCGACTATCTGGCGGCGCATTACGGCCCCGACCGGCCCAATTTCCCGCGCAGATAGGGCGCCCGGCTGGACTTTCGGCGCCCGCGCGGTAGATTTACAGGCGTTATGAGCACCGGCGATGCCGATATTCGCGCGCGGCTGAACGGGGCGGGGCTGCGCCCGACGCGGCAGCGGCTCGGGCTGGCGCGGCTGCTGTTCGCCGGGCCCCACCGGCATGTCCGCGCCGAGGAGCTGAGCCGGGAGGCGCGCGAGGCGGGCGTCCGCGTGTCGCTGGCCACGGTGTATAACACGCTGCACCGGTTCGTGGACGCCGGTCTGCTGCGCCGGGTGGATGTGGAGCCGGGCCGCGCCTGCTTCGACACCAACCTCTCCCGCCACCACCATTTCTACGACACCGGCACGAACGAGCTGATCGACTTCGACGCTGAAGATGTCGGCATTACCGGCTTGCCGGAGGTGCCCGGCGGCAAGGCGGTGGAGCGCATCGACCTTGTGGTGAGGCTTCGTTAGCCCGGAACCGCGGACCCTGGAATCGGTCTAAATTGTTGACGCCATGCGTCGCCGGACCCATACTCCGCGCACGCATTTTCGCGCACCGAAGAACCGAACGGAGGCGCCGCCCGGGGCAACAGCGCCGGACAGGGCGGGCGAACTCGGAATGCAATTGGAGGAAAGATGAGCACCGCGAGCAAGTGCCCGGTGATGGGCGCCGTTCACCAGGCCACCGGCGAAACCGCGAACCGGAATTGGTGGCCGAACAGGTTGAACCTGCGGGTTCTGCGCCAGAACCACCCCGGGTCCGACCCCAACGACCCGGATTTCAACTATGCCGAGGCGTTCAACAGCCTCGATTTCGACGCGCTCGCCAGGGACGTCGATGCGGTGATGACCGACTCGCAGGACTGGTGGCCGGCGGATTACGGCCATTACGGGCCGCTCTTCGTCCGCATGACCTGGCATGCCGCGGGCACTTACCGCATCGAAGACGGGCGCGGCGGCGGCGGGTGCGGCGACCAGCGCTTCGCGCCGCTCAACAGCTGGCCCGACAATGTGAACCTCGACAAGGCGCGCCGGCTGCTCTGGCCGGTCAAGCAGAAATACGGCCGCAAGATCTCCTGGGCCGATTTGCTGATCTTCGCCGGGAACCGCGCGCTCGAAACGATGGGCTTCAAGACCTTCGGCTTCGGCGGCGGGCGCGCGGACATCTGGGCGGCCGACGAGGACATCTACTGGGGTCCGGAACAGGGCTGGCTCGACGACGAGCGCTATAGCGGCGACCGCGAGCTGGCCAACCCGCTCGGCGCCGTCCAGATGGGCCTGATCTATGTCAATCCGCAGGGGCCGAACGGCAATCCGGACCCGGTGGCGGCGGCCCGCGACATCCGCGAGACCTTCCGCCGCATGGCGATGAACGACGAGGAAACGGTGGCGCTGATCGCCGGCGGCCACACGTTCGGCAAGGCGCATGGCGCCGCCGACGAAGCGCATAAGGGCCCCGAGCCCGAGGGCGCGGCGGTCGAGCAGCAGGGCTTCGGCTGGACGAGCAGCCATGGCAGCGGCAAGGCCGGCGACCAGATCGGCAGCGGGCTCGAAGGCGCCTGGACCAACGATCCGGTCAAATGGGACAACGGCTATTTCGACAATCTGTTCAACTATGAATGGGAGCTGACGAAGAGCCCCGCCGGCGCGCAGCAATGGACGCCGAAGAACCCTGAGGCGCAAGGGACCGTGCCGGACGCGCATGACCCGTCCACGCGGCACGCCCCGATGATGCTCACCACCGACCTCTCGCTGATCGCCGACCCGGCCTACCGGGAAATCTCCAAGCGCTTCCACGAGAACCCGGACGAGTTCGCCGACGCCTTCGCCAGGGCTTGGTTCAAGCTGCTGCACCGCGACATGGGCCCGGTCTCCCGCTATCTCGGCCCCTGGGTTCCCGAGGAGCAACTGCCCTTCCAGGACCCGATGCCCGCGGTCACCCACCACCTGATCGACGATGCGGACATCGCCGCGCTCAAGAAGAGCATCCTCGACTCCGGCCTCACCGTCTCGCAGCTGGTCTCGACCGCCTGGGCCTCGGCCTCGACCTATCGCGACACCGACAAGCGCGGCGGCGCCAACGGGGCGCGCATCCGCCTCGCGCCGCAGTCGGGGTGGGACGTGAATGTGAAATCCGGCGTGCCGGCGGTGCTGGAGGCGCTGGAAGGAATCCAGACGGCGTTCAACAAGGCGCAGGCGAACGGCAAGATGGTCTCGCTCGCCGATGTGATCGTGCTGGGCGGCTGCGCGGCCGTCGAGGCGGCCGCGAAGACGGCGGGTCACGAGGTGGAGGTCCCCTTCGCGCCGGGACGCGCGGATGCGACGGACGAGATGACCGACGCCGAATCCTTCGCCGTGCTGGAGCCGACCGCCGACGGGTTCCGCAACTATTTGCAGAACGGCCATGCGGCCTCCTCGGATCACCTGCTGGTGGAAAAGGCGTTCATGCTGAACCTGTCCGCGCCCGAGATGACGGCGCTGGTCGGCGGCATGCGCGCGCTCGACGCGAATGCCGGCCAGTCCCGGTGCGGCGTCCTCACCGACCGGCCCGGAACGCTGACCAACGACTTCTTCGTCAACCTGCTCGACATGGGGACGGAGTGGACGGCGGCTTCGGAGAACGGGGAGGAGTTCGAGGGCCGCGACCGCGGAACCGGCGCGCTGAAATGGACCGCCAGTCGCGTGGACCTCGTCTTCGGCTCGAACTCGGAGCTCCGGGCGCTCGCCGAGGTTTACGGCAGCAGCGACGCCGGGGAGAAGTTCGTGCGCGACTTCGCCGCCGCGTGGGGCAAGGTCATGAACCTCGACCGCTTCGACCTCGCCTGATCCCGGCGGGATGACGGCCTGAGGACTCCCGGATGCGCTCTCCCGAGAGGGAGGCCGTCCGGGGGGCGGCCTCGTGATCGCCGACCTCTTCAGGGCCTTCGCGCAGCTATCGGACCGCCGCTTCCGCCGCGTGCTGCTGCTGTCCTGCCTCTTGGCCGCGCTGCTTCTGGCGGGGCTGGCGGCGGGCGCCGGATGGGCGCTTGGCGGGCTCACGGGAACGGGCTGGCTCGACCTCGCGGCCGGCCTGGCCGGCGGGGCGGCGGCGCTGGCCGCGGGCGCCATGCTGTTCCCGGCGGCCGCCGCGGCCCTGCAGGGGCTGTTCCTGGAGCGCGCCGCAAGTGCGGTCGAGGCCCGCCATTATCCCGACCTCGGGCCGCCCAGGGCGCAGGACTGGGGCGAAACCCTCCGGCAGGCGGCGTTCTTCACGGGCGCCGCGTTCGGCGTCAACCTGCTGCTGCTGCCGGTCTGGCTGTTCGCGCCGCCGCTCGGGCTGCTGCTGTTCTGGCTGGCGAACGGGTGGCTGTGCGGGCGGGAATATTTCGAGGCGGCCGCGCTTCGCCGGCTCGAACCGGACGCCGCCCGCGCGCTCCGCCGCCGCTACCGCTTCCGGATATGGCTCGCAGGCATCGCCATTGCGTGGCTGATGACGCTGCCGCTCGCCAACCTCGCCGCGCCCGCCATCGGCGCGGCCTTCATGCTGCACCGCTTCGAGCGCCTGCGCAGATTATGAGCGGACCCCCGCCCCTCAGATATGCCGGACATTCTCCGGCGCGGGGGCGATTTCCTTGCGTTCGACGCGCTTCACCACCTCGACGATGGCGCGGTTGGCGGGCGCGGCGAGGCCGAGGCGGTCGGCATAGTCCACCACGAGCCCGTTGATATAGTCGATCTCCGTGCGCCGGCCCTTCTGGATGTCCTGGCCCATGGAGGGGCGCTGGCCGCCGGACCGGCCCTGCGCATTGCGCTCCAGCACGCTCTCGATCTCGGCCATGGCCTCATTGCCGCCATCGGCCGCCTCGGCCACGCGCTCCGGCGCCATGCCGTAGAGCTTCTCCAGGGTGAAGCCGTGCGCGAGGCCGGTGCGGATCGCCTCGCCGGCGATGCGGATGGCGAGGCGGCGGGTGTAGTCCAGCCGGTCCGCGTCGTTGCCGCCGAGGCCGGTCGCCGCCGACATCGGGTTGCGCATGGCGTTGATGACCAGCTTCGACCATCGCTCGCCCCAGAGGTTCGAGGTCGCCCTGGCGCTGTCCACATGGGAGAGCATTTCGGCGACGAGCCGCGCGCGGTCCGTGATCCGGCCGTGCGGCTCGCCCACGCGGAAGACGGTGTGCCGCTCGCCGCCGAGCTGCACATTGCGGCGCACCTCGCCGGGGCCGTGCAGCTCCACCGCAATCAGGCTCGCGATCGAGCCCAGCGTCTTGCCCCAGCCGACCACGCCGGCCACCCGCTCCTCGTTGATGCCGTTCTGGAGCGACACGACGAAGCCGTCCGGCGCCAGATATTGCCGGATCATCTCCGTCGCCCAGACCGTGTCGTAGGACTTGGCGCAGACGAAGGCGATATCGACCGGGCGCTCGCGCGAAAGCCGCTCCAGCTCGGTGATGTGCCAGGCCTCCACCGGCTGGGTGAAGCATTCCGCCTCCGTCATGCCGGTGAGCTTCAGCCCGTCCCGGCGCATGGCCTCGACATGGTCGGGCCAGAAATCGACCAGGATCGGCGCATAGCCGGCGCGCGTCAGATGACCGCCGACATGGGAGCCGACGGCCCCGGCGCAGACAATCGCGATCTTCGGCCCGCCGTCGGGCGCGGTCTTGCTGTTCATGGAGTCTCCGGAAGGTTGCGGGGGACAGGCCCTCAGGAGGGCCTGTGGCTGCGATATTCTTTTTCTATGGACGCGATCAGTTCATCGACGTTGTTTTCATCGACCACTTCTGTCGTAAACGGCGCATGCTCGAGAATCGCCTTTGCGTTCTCGTAAGCCTCCTGGAGCGCCGCGTTCTGCGGCCGACCCAGCAAGAAATGCAAATCGATCCGCTCGCTTGCCCCTTCGGCGACCGCTGCGAGATGACCGAGCCATCTGCGGGCCTTGTCCCTGACGCCATCTGCATCTGCGAGGTCCATCGACAATGGCTCATAAGCGTGCCAGCGCCCGTTCTTCCAGGCGCGGCCGAACTCGATCCGGTCATGCGTACCGGTTACGGTTTTCCGGCCGAACGGAATGTCGATGCTGCGTTTTGCGAGTTCGTCGCGGACCGGGCGCCAGATTTCCTCGTCCGTGCGGCGGTTGACCGACCCGGTGACATATCGGGCGACGTAGCGTTCGTAGAGCGCCTCGAATGTCTTCGCGGGATCGTCCGTGAGCCCGGAACCCGCCGGCGACCACTGCAAGGCGCTGTCGTCGTTGGGCAACACGGCAAGGGCGAGGCTGCGCGCATCGGTAATTCCGTCAAGCCGGAGTTCGGTCGTCACACGATCCGCAACGGTCCGGAAACTCCGGTCTATAGCCTGCATGGCCGAGACAAAGACCCGGCGGTCGAGGTCCGGAAACGCCCCTCTCAGGCGACCGATGGTCTTGCTCGTCCGCGCTTCGACGAACCGTGAGGCCGACATGTGCATGACGACGCCGACATTCAGCGCTTCCCCCGACACGACATCGTGGACATAGCGCAATATGGTGTAGCTGTAGGCTTGTTTCCCGGTCATTGCAGCACCCGCCTTGCCTCGGAGATCACACCGTCGATATTGTCCCTGGCGTCGCGAATCCGGTCCAGCGCTTCGTCGACCGTTGCAAGCGCCCCGCTCCATTCCGGTGGAATGGCGTTTCGGTACCCCCTCAGGCGCATATCAGATAGCGCGCTCCAAAGCTCCTGCAAAGGGCCGAAGTCGAGGCAGCGCCCCGCGAAGCCCCGGAAGAAGATGTGGCCGGTCATCCATCCGAGCCCGCCGGGACGCCATGGGGCTTTCCAATTCAGGATATTCGCTGTCGGGAGGAACGCCAATTCATGGTCGATCAGTCGAATGCGGTCGCCCGCCACAAGGCAATTCGGATTGGGTAATTTCCTGTCGGCATTGTCGATGACGGCGTCGAAGACGAACGTTCCCAATGCGTGGGGCAACATGGCCTCCGTCACCCGGTGGCCTGCTGTCCATACACCGAACTGGTTCTCCACCCTTGAGGAGCCGAAAGCGACGGGCGAACCGGCCGCCAGCCGCGCCGCGACATCCGTCTCTGCCGCGACCGATGCAAGCTCGGGCGGAATCTCGACGAGGAGCGGCGCAGGCACCGGCAATTGCAGGTCGGCCCCCAGGCAGGCCGCTACGGCTTCCCGCGCCAGATTCGATATCCCTTCCTCGCAGCCCGCCGATAACTTGCAAAACACTTCCAGCGACCTGTCGCCACCGGCCTCGCATCGCATCAGAACGGGCTTCGTCCGTCCCGACGTCGCCTGCCGCACGATCTCATAGGCGGTTGCACGGCGGAGCATCGGGGACAGGCCCTCAGGCGGGACGGTCGCCCTCTATGGTGCAGCGGTGCATGTGGCGGCGGTGGCCGTGATAGTCGTTGAGCGCGAAATGGTGCGTGCAGCGATTGTCCCAGAGCGCGACGGAGCCCGGCTCCCAGCGGAACCGGCAGGTGTGCTCGGGCCGCGCGATATGCTCGCAGAGCCAGTCGATCCAGGGACGGCTTTCGGCCTCCGTCCAGCCCTCGAAGCGCACCGTGTGGGCGCGGTTGAGATAGAGCGCCTTCTCGCCGGTGTCGGGATGGGTGCGCACCACCGGGTGCCAGGCCTCCAGCACCTCCTCCTTGTCGAGGCCGGTTGCGGCCATCGCGCCCTTGAACTTGCTGAACTGCCCGGACCGTCCGCCGTCGGCATAGCGGATCTTCGCGCTGGAAAGCCCCCGAAGCCCTGCAAGCGCCGCCTTCATGCCGTCGGAGAGCGCGTCATAGGCGAGCTTGGCGTTGGCGAACAGCGTGTCGCCGCCATGCGGCGGCGTCTCCACGGCGTAGAGCAGCGTGCCGAGCGGCGGCGTTTCCAGATAGGTGGTGTCGGAATGCCAGAGGCCGCCGAAATTGAAGGTCTCCTCCGGTTCCTTGATTATCGGGATCACCTCCGGGCACTCCTCCAGCCCGGCGACGAAGGGATAGCGGTTGCAGGGGCCGAAGCGGGCGGCGAACGCGCGCTGCCCGATCGGCGACAGACTCTGGCCGCGGAAGAAGATCACCCGGTGTTCCAGGAAGGCGCGGCGGATTTCCCCGAAAACGCCGTCGGCCAGCGGCGCCGCAAGGTCCACGCCGCCGATTTCGGCCCCGAGCGCGCCCGCGACCGGCTTCACCTCGATGTTCCGGTATTCCATCGCCTTCCCCCGGGCCGGAGCCAAGCTGGAGCGGGCGATGGGGATCGAACCCACGGCACTCGGCTTGGGAAGCCGATGCTCTACCACTGAGCTACGCCCGCTTCCGCCCGCCATTCTGCCCCGCCGGCTCCGGCTGTCAACCGCCCGCCTTCAGTGGACGCCCTGCATCTCCGGGATGAATTCGGAGGCGCGCCAGAAGCGGGCGAGGCTGTCGGCATGGGCGGCTGCTGCCGCCTCCTCGCCGCCGGGTTCGGGGCGCGGCTCCGGGTCGAAATGGCCCCAGCGGTCCCGCCCGCGCACCGGAGAGGCGGAGAGCCTGACGGGCGACACATGGCGGACATGAGCCGGGATATAGCTGATGCCGATGCCGATGCGCCGGCGGGCGGAGCGGTTGGGGCCGGAACTGTGCATGGTCATCGTGTGGTGAAAGGAGACCTCCCCGGGCGCGAACTCCAGATAGACGGCGCTGTCCTCGTCCACATCGCGCCGGACGGTCTGGCCGCGCGAGAGCATCAGCGCCTCATCATCGTGGTCGCGGTGCTGCACCTGGCCCTCGCGGTGGGAGCCCGGCAGGAAGCGAAGGCAGCCCATTTCCCGGGTCGATTCGGTGAGCGCCACCCAGGCGGTGACCTGCTCCAGCGGCTCGAGGCCGAAATAGGTGCCGTCCTGGTGCCAGGGCACGAAGGATTCGCTCCCGCCTTCCTTGATCCAGACCGTGGTGTGGAACACCAGAATGTCGGGGCCGATAAGGGCCTCCACCATGTCCAGCAGCGCCGGATGGCGCACGAGCGCCGCCGCCCAGGGGAACAGCAGATAGGGCTTGACGCGGTTGTCCTGCTGGCGCCGGGAGGGCTTTCGTCCGGCTTCGACGCAGGAGGCCTCGCACGCCTCGCGGCAACGAACGGCCTCACCGGCCGTCAGCAGGGGCTGCGGGCGGATGAAACCGGACTCGCGGTAATGGTCGAGATCGTCCCGGGCAATCACGGTTGCAGCCTCTCCCTCGTCCACACCCCATTCCCGGCGCGGCAGACAATGCGGTCGTGCAGACGGTGTTCTCCGCGCCGCCAGAACTCGATGCGCGAGGGCCGGAGGCGGAACCCGCCCCAGAAGACCGGCCTTGGAATGTCCGCCTCGCCGAACCGCGCTTCCATTTCGGCGACGCGCGCCTCGAGCGCCGCCCGGCCCGCCACCGGCTCGGACTGGCGCGACGCCCAGGCGCCGATCCGGCTGCCGCGCTCGCGGCTTGCGAAATAGGCGTCCGAAACCGCGTCCTCGACCCGCGATATCCGTCCCTCGACCCGCAATTGCCGGTCGAGCACGCGCCAGTGGAAGGTCAGCGCCGCGAGCGGCCGGGCGGCGAGCTCCCGGCCCTTGCGGCTTTCGTAATTGGTGTAGAAGACGAGCCCCTCCGCCTCGACGGCCTTCACCAGCACGATCCGGCAGGACGGCATGCCGTCTGCGCCCACGCTGGCGAGCGCCGCGGCATTGGCGTCCACGGGCTCGCAGGCCGCGGCTTCCTCGATCCAGCGCCGGACGGCGCCCAACGGGTCGCGCCCGATTTCGGCCTCTTCCGTTTCCTGCATCCCTTGACGAACCGCTCCCGGCGCACCTTATTGGAGAGTGGATATCCACAATAGGCCGGGCCGCCGCCGAGGCAAGCGCGCGGTTCCGGCCGGAGCAAGGGGCGGGCTTCCGATGAAACAAGTTATCGCCGTTGCGGCCGTTGTCCTGCTGCTGGCCGCCTGCGGGCCCGACCAGGGCCCCAAGCAGACCCTTGGCACAATTATCGGCGGCGTCGGCGGCGCCGTGCTCGGCAACGAGGTCGGCAAGGGCCGCGGGCGCAAGGTGGCGATCGCCGCCGGCGCGCTGCTCGGCGCCATGCTCGGCAGCCGCCTGGGCCGCGACCTGGACGAGGCCGACCGCATCACCGCCGAGCGGACGACGCAGGGCGCGCTGGAGCGCGGCCGCACGGGCGACCGCACGGAATGGAAGAACCCGGACAGCGGCAACTCCGGCTGGGTGGTGCCGACGCGGACCTGGCAGGAGGATTCCGGCCGGCCTTGCCGCGAATACCAGACCGGCATCATCGTCGGCGGCGAGGAGCAGACCGGCTACGGCACGGCCTGCCGGCAGCCGGACGGAAGCTGGAAGATCGTCCAGCCCGCCGCCTGATGCGCGACCCCTATGCGGCGCTCGGCTGCGCGCGCGACGCCGATGCCGAGACGCTGAAGCGGGCCTATCGGCGCATCGTCAAGGAGAACCATCCGGACCGCAATCCGGGCGATGCGGGAGCGGAAGCGCGCTTCAAGGAAGCCGCCGCCGCCTGGGACCTGCTGGGCGACCCGGAAAGGCGGGCCCGCTTCGACCGCGGCGAGATCGACGCGGAAGGCCGCGAGCGGCCGCCTGTCGGCGGGTTCGGCAATTTCGGCGGACAGGGCGGCTTCGATCCGGGAGACCTGTTCGGCGACATATTCTCCGGCTTCCGGAACCGTCCGCGGCGTGGCGTTGATATGCGTTACCGGGTGTCGGTGCCCTTCATCGACGCGGCGAAGGGCGGGACGACGCGGCTCACCCTGAAATCGGGGCGGACCGTCGCGCTCAAGCTGCCGCCCGCGACGGAGAACGGCGCGCGGCTCAGGCTCGCCGGGCGCGGCGAGCCGGGCCCGGCCGGCGGACCGCCGGGCGATGCCGAGGTCGAGATTGCGGTCGAGCCGCATCCCTGGTTCCGGCGCGAGGGCCTGACGATCCTGGTAGATCTGCCGGTCTCGCTTGCCGAGGCGGTCCGGGGCGGCAAGGTGCGCGCGCCGACGCTCGACGGCCCGGTGACGGTGCGGATCGCGCCGATGACGAGCTCCGGCGCGCGGCTGCGGCTGAAGGGCAAGGGCGTGCCCGATCCCGCAGGCGGCCCGCGCGGCGACCAGATCCTGCGGGTGATGATCCAGCTTCCCCGCGAACCCGACCCGGCGCTGGTGGACGCCGCCGAGGACCGCGCCGGCGCCGACCCCCGCGTCGAAGCCGGCATGGCCTGACGCGGAGAAGGCGCCGCAGTCGCTCAGTCGTCGTCCACCTCCGGCATCAGGACGAATTCCGGATAGGCCTCGATGCCGAGCTCCGCGGCGTCCTGGCCGAGTTCCTCGACCGTTTCGGACACGCGCGCGCCCATCGTGTATTTGAGGCCGAGCCAGATAAGCAGCGAGGCGGCGAAGACGAAGGCGCCGACGGCGAGCACGCCGGTAAGCTGGACCAGGACGTCGCCGCCCGCCGCGATGCAGACGGCCATCGTACCCCAGACGCCGGCGAAGAGATGCGCCGGGATCGCGCCCACGACATCGTCGATCTTCAGGGTCTCCAGCACCTTCAGCCCCGCCGTGGTGACCGCGCCGCCGATCAGGCCGATCGCGACCGCCCAGTAATGCTCGACGATGTCCGGCCCGGCGGTAATGGCGACGAGGCCGCCTATGGCGCCGTTCAGGCCCGCCAGCAGGTCGATGCGCCCGAACAGCGGCCTGGCGAGCGCGAGCGCGGCCAGCACGCCGGCGGCGGCCGCGAGATTGGTGTTGGCGAGGATATTGGCGAGCGCCACGACATCGACCGCGCCGCCGAGCGCCAGTTGCGAGCCGCCGTTGAAGCCGAACCAGCCCATCCAGAGGATGAACACGCCGAGCGTCACGGCCGGCACGTTGGAGGGCGGCGTGGCCCTGGCGGTGCCGTCCGCGCGGAACTTGTTGCGGCGTGGCCCGACGATCACCGCACCGGCGAGCGCCGCCCAGCCGCCGGTCGAGTGGACGATGGTGGAGCCGGCGAAGTCCTGGAAGCCCATGGCGCTGAGCCAGCCGCCGCCCCAGGTCCAGGCGCCGACGATGGGATAGACGATGGCGGTCAGGATGGCGATGAAGATGAAGAAGGAGCCGAGCTTGACCCGCTCCGCCAGCGCGCCGGACACGATGGAGGCGGTGGTCGCGACGAAGACCATCTGGAAGAACCAGTCGGACATGACGGCGTAGCCGTTGCCGATCACTGCTTCCGCAGCCGCCTCGTCGCCGCCGAGCAGGGCGATCTCGTCGGCCGACGTGCCATAGAGGAAGGAGAAACTTCCGATCCAGCCGCCTTCCCCGACATCCACATACATGAGGTTGTAGCCGATGAAGTAGAAGGTCAGCCCGGCGATCGAATAGAGGCCGATATTCTTCAGGCAGATGACCGAGGCGTTCTTGGTGCGCACCGAGCCCGCTTCGAGCATGGTGAAGCCAGCGCACATCCACATGACGAGCGCCCCCCAGACGAGGAAGGCGAAACTGTCGAGGACGAATTTCGTCTCCGTCCCGACCGCCGCCCGGGCGGCGTCGGGATGCAGAAAGACGAAAAACCCGCCGAGGAGGGCCAGCGCCGCCGCGATCCGGGACAAGGCTGCGGGCGACCCGGCGGCGTTGTCGTTGCGGCCGGGAATCCGGGGCTGTTTTCCTGTTTTCATGGCGCTTCCTCCCCGCTCGATCGACCCTTCGGACCGCGACGCCCTTGCTCCGCCGCCAAGTTCCGGGCGGGAACGTCCGTTGCCAGCGGCATTATACCCGACTCTCATGCCGCTTCCCCAGCTTTTGCGCGGCCCTGCGAGCGGCTGATGCGAGGCGTGTGGGACGCCTCGGGACTCTTCTTCCATCGCGAAGGATCGCACGACCCGGTCCTGCGCGAGACGCCGGAGACGCTCGAAGTCGTAGAGATATTCCATGAGCGGATGGATATCGAGGCGCATCTGGAGCGCGCGATAGGGAACTATCCGTCATGAGCGCAGGAAAACGCCATTCCCGCCGGCGTCCGAGAACGCCGTCTTCTTCGGATTCCGCTGCGGGCAAGCTATGGTGTCGGAGCAATTGCGGCGGAGGCGGCGATGACGGACAGGGCGGCGTTCTACGAGGAGATCGGGGCGCATAACCTCGCGCCGCTCTGGGAGGTCATGGCGGGTCTGGTCACGCCGGAGCCGGCGAGCGCCTGCCGCCCGGCGCTCTGGCGCTGGGACGAGGTGCGCGGGCATGTGATGGCGTCCGGCGGCGTCATCAGCGCGGCGGAGGCCGAGCGGCGCGTGCTGGTACTGGAGAATCCGGGCCTCCGGGGCAGCTCGCGCATCACCACCTCGCTCTATGCCGGGCTGCAATTGGTGCTGCCGGGCGAGATCGCGCCCGCCCACCGCCACAGCCAGTCGGCGCTGCGTTTCGTGGTGGAGGGCGAGGGCGCCTACACGGCGGTCGAGGGCGAGCGCACCACCATGGCGGAGGGCGATTTCGTCATCACCCCGCACTGGACCTGGCACGACCACGGCAACGACTCCGACCGGCCGATGATCTGGCTCGACGGTCTCGACATTCCGATGACGCAGCTCTTCGACGCCTCCTTCGCGGAGCGGCTCGGCGACGACCGCCAGCCGCTCTCGCGCCCCGAGGGCGACAGCCTCGCCCGCTACGGCCAGGGGCTGCTGCCGGTGGACCACGAGCCGGGCTCGCTGGCCTCGCCGGTGTTCAGCTATCCCTACGTCCGCTCGCGCGAGGCGCTGGAGGCGATGCGCCGGCGCGAGGCCTGGGACCCCTGCCACGGGCTGAAGCTGCGCTACGCCAACCCGGTGGACGGCGGCTACGCCATGCCCACCATCGCCGCGCATCTGCAATTGCTGCCGGCAGGCTTCGAGACTGCAAGCTGCCGCGCAACGGACGCGGCTGTGTTCGCCGTTGTCGAGGGACACGGCGAGACGCGCATCGGCGAGGGGACGGTCTTCTCCTGGGGGCCGCGCGACATCTTCGTCGCGCCGAGCTGGCATACGGTCCGGCACAGCGCGCAGACCGACGCCGTGCTGTTCAGCTTCTCCGACCGCGCGGCGCAGGAGAAACTCGGCCTCTGGCGCGAGGACCGCGGCAACGCCTGAGCAAGGGGCGGACAATGACCGAACTCGACACAGGCCTCACCGCCTGGCAGATGACGAGCAACCACAACCGGATGATCGCGTTGCAGGCCGACCGCACACCTGCGCGCGAGGGGCCGGTCGAGATTGCCTATTTCGGCAGCTCGGCCTTCCGCATCACCTCGCCGAAAGGGGTGAGCGTCATGGTCGATCCCTGGCGCAACCACCCCTCGCGCCGCTGGGACTGGTATTTCCGCGACTTCCCGGTGACGGCGGTGGATATCGGCGTGTCCACGCATGCGCATTTCGACCACGATGCGCTGCACCGGCTGGATGCGCATGTGCTGCTCGACAGGCCCATCGGCCGCTACGAATTCGCCGACGTCACGATACGAGGCATTGCGGACAAACACGCGACCGATTCGAGCGCGGCGCTCTACGATTTCAAGAAGATCCACGCGGCCTTCGGCGGCGCGAACATCGAGCCTCCCGACAACCCGCGCTCATGGGACAACTGCCTCATCACGGTCGAGACCGGCGGGCTGCGCATCCTCCACTGGGGCGACAACCGCCACAACCCGCCGCCGGAGGTCTGGGATGCGCTCGGGCGCATCGACATAGTGCTGCTGCCCGTGGACGGTTCGCAGCATGTGATGGGCTTCGCCATGGTGGAGCATATCATCGAGACGCTCCGGCCCCATGTCGTCATCCCGCACCATTACTATATCTGGGATGTGGTGCAGCGGCAGAGCACGCTGCAACCGGCCGACGCCTGGGTGGACGGACGCGCCCGCGCGGAAAAGCTGGACGGTCCGAGCCGGACCTACTCCGCAGCGGACATTCGCGCCCTCGACCGCGCCGTCCATTTCTTCGGCGACCATGTCGCCTTCGACCGCGAGGCCTGGCACCGCGGCTGAGGCGCTATTCCGGGTCGTCCTCCCGCCGCGGCAGCCGTTTGTCCTTCTCCGCCCCGTCCTCCAGCGCGCCGCCGTCCTGCGCACGTTCGAGCCGGTTCAGCATCCGGTCCTGCCGCTCCTCCATCCGGTCCATGCGGCTCTCGATGCGTTCGATGTTGCGGTCGAGCTTGTCCTCCATGCGGTCGAGGCTCTGCGCCATCCGATCCACGCTCTCACCCATGCGGTCGATGCTTTCGCCGAGGCGCTCCACGCTTTCGCCCATCCGATCGACGCTTTCGCCGATCCGGTCGATGCCCTCGCCGATCCGGTTCATGGAGCGGCGCATATAGGAGCGCAGTCAGAGGCCCCCTGCGACAATGAAGACAAGCGCGATCCAGGGCGCCAGATCGGAAAGGAGGGAGGATTCGGGCATGGCTGGCAGGGTCCCGCTAGACCGGCGGCACGCCCAGCATGTCGAGCAGCCGGCGCACTTCGTTGCGGCCTGCGACCTGGCTCATGGAGAGCGTCCGGTCGATGCCCGGCTGGCGCAGGTCCATCAGCCCGAGCCCATCCGGGAACATCTCGCGGAAGATCGTGCGTTCGCCGAAGCCGGGCGCGATCTCGAAGGCGAAGCGCTTTGCGAGATTGCGCAAGAGGCTGCGGACCTCGCGCGTATTGTGGGACTCGACCTGGCGCACGCGGTTCAGCATCACGATCCAGTCGAGCGCCCGGCGCCCGGAGCCGGCGCGCACCATGCGCTGCTTCCAGACCATCTCCGCATAGACGCCCGGACGCGCCGAGGAGCGGCCGCCGGCATCGAGCCGCCCGATCAGGTCGAGATCGACATGGCTGTCGTTCAACGGCGTGATGAGCACATCGGCATGGGAATGCGCGCGCTGGGCCGCCGGATCGGTCCGGCCGGGCGTATCGACCACCACGGCGTCGTGGCGGGCCGCAAACGTGCCGAGCGCGTCTTCCAGGGCCTCCGGCCCGTCCGCGGTTTCCACCTCCGGCTCCGGCAGCGGGACTCCGGTGCGCGCGGCGAAGGCGCGGCGGTTTTCGACCTGGCGCGCAAGCGTCGCCTGGCGGGGGTCGAGATCGATGCAACCGACGGACCGCCCGGCGCGCAACAGGCCGACGACGAGATTGAACGCCACGGTGGACTTGCCGGTGCCGCCCTTCTCATTGCCGAGGACATAGATTCGAGTTTCGGTCATTACAGGCCGTTTCATGCTACATGCAGCCCTATAGCTGCAAAAGCCGGAGGACGGAAATGCGGATTGGCGTCATCGGGGCCGGCGGCCGCATGGGCGGGCTGTTGGCGGAGCTGGTGCAGGCGGCGGACGACCTGGAACTCGCCGCGGCCTGCGAAGCGCCGGGGCACCCGGCGGTCGGGCGGGAACTGGGCGGCGGCGTCGCCATAGGGGACGACGCGGCGGCGGTGTTCGAGGCGGTCGATGCGGCGATCGAATTCACCCTGCCCGGCCCGACCGTCGAGCACGCCGCCATGGCGGCTGCCGCCGGTGCGCGCCATGTCATCGGCACGACCGGCCTCGACGCCGGGCAGGAGGCGGCGCTCGCCCGGGCAGCGGAAAGTCTGCCCATCGTCTATGCGCCCAATATGAGCGTGACGGTGAACGCGCTGTTCGCAACCGTAGAGCGGATGGCGGGCCTGCTCGGCGAGGAATACGACATCGAAATCGTCGAGATTCACCACAAGCACAAGGTCGATGCACCCTCGGGCACGGCGGTCGGTCTCGGGCGGGCGGCGGCGGCGGGGCGCGGCGTCGATCTGGCCGAGGCCGCGCAATGGAGCCGCGAAGGCCATACCGGCGCGCGCCGCGCGGGCGATATCGGCTTCGCCACCCTGCGCGGCGGCAATGTGGTCGGCGAGCACACAGTGATGTTCGTCAGCGAGGGCGAGCGGCTCGAATTCACCCATCGCTGCATGGACCGTTCGCTCTTCGCGCGGGGCGCGCTCCGGGCTGCGCGCTGGCTGGCGGACAGGCCGCCAGGCCTTTACTCCATGCGCGACATTCTGGGCCTCTGAACCGGAAGGACCGCGGCGGGCGGCGCCGACATGGCGGGCAGGACGGGCAGACGCAGACAGAACATCAACACCTGGCCGGGCTTCGTGGATGCGCTGGCGAGCCTGTTGATGGTCGTCGTCTTCCTGGTCATGGTCTTCGTGCTGGCGCAATTTTTCCTGAACGAGGCGCTTTCCGGGCGCGACGAGGCGCTGTCACGGCTGAACCGCGAGCTTGCGGAGCTTGCCGAGATGCTGGCGCTGGAGCAAACGACCAATGCCGATCTGCGCGAAGACCTGGAGGCGCTGACGGCTGAGCTGCGCATCGTTACCGAGTCGCGCGACGACTATGCCGGCCGTCTGGAGATACTGACGACAGAGGCCGAGCAGGCGGCCGGAACAGTGCTGCTGCTGCGCGAAGACTTCGCCCGCCTGACGGACAGCGCCGCCGCCGACCGCGACAGGCTGCAGATCCAGGCGAGCGAGATCGAGCGCCTGGAGCGCAACCTGATCGCGCTCCAGCGCAGCCGGGACGCGCTGGAGGCGGCGCTCTCCGAATCCCGGCAGCAGAAAAGCGAGGCCGACGCGGCGCTCGCCGAAGCGCGCCGCCTGCTCGCCGCCAATCTGGAGCGGCTTGCCGCGCGCGACCGGGAGGCGGCGGACCTCAAGACCCGCATCGAGGCGGCGCAGGCGGAGTCGGCCGATCGCGCCGAGGAGATTGCTCGCCTCGACGCAGCGCTTCTGGCGAGCCGTGACGAGACAGCGGCGCAGGCGAAAAAGCTGGCGGAACTCAACCGCATGATAAACGGCCTCATGGCGGCGCGGGCGGCGCTGGAGGACGAACTCGCCGCGCTCAGGACGGAGGGCGGCGCGCAGGCCGCCGAGGCCGAGCGGCTCAAGGCGGCGCTGGGCGAGGCCCGCCGCGCGCTCGCCCAGGCGAATGACGAGGCGGCTCGGCTCAAGACGGCGCTGGCGGAAAAAACCGAACTGGCGGCGGCCGACATTGCCGCGCTGGAAAAGGCGCTGGCGGCGGCGGAGATCGAAATCGGACGCCTCACCGCCCGGCTGGCGGAGGCCGAAGCGGGCGCGGCCGCCGGGCGGGAGGAGATCGCGCGGCTGGAAACGGCGCGCGCGGAAGAGGCCGATACGGCGCAGACTGGCATCGCGGCGCTGGAGCGCCAGCTGGCGGCTGCGGAGGCGGAAATCGATCGCCTGTCCGGGCGGCTTGCGGAGACCGAAGCGGGAGCGGCCGCCGGACGGGAGGAGATCGCGCGGCTGGGAACGGTCCGCGCCGGGGAGGCGGACGCGGCGCGGGCGAGGATTGCGGCGCTGGAGCGCGCGCTGGCGGGCGCGCAGGACGAAATCGGGCGGTTGGCGGCGCGGCTGGCGGACATTGAGGGCCAGCGGCTGGCGGGCCGGGATGAGGTCTCCCGGCTGGAAGCGTTGCGCGCCGGAGACGCAAAGGCCGCGCAGGAGCGGATTGCGTTGCTGGAGGGCGCGCTGGCGGGAGCCCGGGACGAAATCGCTCGCCTGGAGGCTGTCCGGGCCTCGGAAGCGGAGACGGCGCGCTCCGACATCGCCGCGCTGGAGCGGGTATTGGAAGAGGAGCGCAGGGGCGCGGCGTCCCTTTCGGCCCGGCTCGACGACACGGAGACTAGACGCGCCGCCGGGGAGGACGAAATCGCCCGGCTCAGGCAGGCGCTCGCGGATGAGACCGAGGCGGCGGCATCCCGTGCCGCCGCACTGGAGCGGAAGCTGGCGGCGGCGCAAACACGGGCCGCCGCCCTCGACGAAAGCCTGAAGGACGCCGAAGCCGGCCGGGTCGAGGGACAGGAGGAAATCGCGCGCCTGGAGTCGGTCGCCGCCGAACGGGAGGCGGCGGCGAATGAGCAACTGGCAGCATTGCGGGCGGCGTTGGCGGAAGCGCAGGCAGAAGCCGCCGCCCGCGCCCGGCTGCTCGAAAGCGCCGAAGCCGAGCGCGATGCGCAGGCCGCCGAGGCTGTCAGGCTCCGCGAGGCGCTCGCCGAAGCGGTCGGGGACCGGGCGGCGGAGCGGCGCCTGAACGAGAACCGCCTGCAGGAGGCGCTCGCCGAGGCCGGGCGGCTCAGGGAGCAGTTGACGCTTGCGCGCAATCGCCTGGCCGAGGCGCGGGAAGAACTGCAATTGCGGCGCGGCGTCGCGGAAGGGGGCGCGGCGGCGGCCGACAGCGTGGCGAGAGCGCTCTTCGATGTCGCGGAAACCCGCGTGATGCAGCTTGCGGTCGAAAACACCCGTCTTCGGGACCAATTGGCGGACCTCAACGCTATCGAGAAAGAAGGCGCGGACCGCCTGGCGGCGCTGCGCGGGCGGATCGACGACCAGATCGGGGAAATCGAGCGTCTGGAAGCGCTACGCCGGGCGCTCGAGGCGGCGCGGAAGAAGCTCGAAGCCGAGAAGGCCGAGCGGATAGACCAGCTGGCCTATTTCAGGACGCGAGCCGAGAAGGCGGAGGCGCGGATCGCCCGGTTGACGGACAATGTCAAGGCGCTCAAGGAGCAGGTGAAGCGGCTCAATGCGGCGCTGGAGGCTTCGGAGGCGAAGGCCGAAGCCGCCGAAACGCTGGTCCTCGACGCGCGGCTCAACAGCGCGCTGGTGCGCAAGATCGACGAGCTGCGCCGCTTCCGCTCGGAATTCGTCGGCCAACTGCGCGAGGCGCTGGCCGGCCAGCAGCTGGTGCAGACAGAGGACGACCGCTTCTATCTGCCGGCGGAGGTGCTGTTCCCGAGCGGCTCCGCCGACCTCGACCGGCGGGGAAGGGAGCGCGTGGGCCGGATCGGCACGGCCCTGACCGATGTTGCGGCGCGCATTCCCGAAGATCTGGACTGGGTGCTGCGCGTGGACGGGCACACGGACCGGCAGCAGCTTCGCGCCGGGTCGCGCTACAGGTCCAATTGGGAGCTGTCGGTGGCGCGCGCGGTTGCGGTGGTCGAGCTGCTGGAGACGACCGGCGTTCCGGCCGCGCGGCTCGCCGCCACCGGGTTCGGCGAGTTCCACCCCCTGGACCCGGCCGACACCAGGGAAGCGTTCAGGCGCAACCGCCGCATCGAGTTCTCCCTGACCCGGAAGTGATAGCGGCGGTCGCCGATCCGAACCGATAGCGGCGCCGCTTCACCGCCATCCCGGCGGCCTCGCGCGATCAGCTGCCGGTGAACATCGGGCGGCGTTTTTCCATGAAGGCTGTGCGGCCCTCGCGGTAGTCGGCGCTGTCGAAGCACACTTTGGCCAGCGCCTCGACGAGGCCGGCCTCGCGCTCCTGGCGGTCAGCCATCACCTCGCGGATGGTGAGCTTGGAGGCGCGGATCGAGAGCGGCGCATTGACGGCGAGCCGGGCGGCGTAGTCCCGCACATGCCCTTCCAGCTCCGCCGCCGGCACAACGCGGTCGATCAGCCCGATGGCATAGGCCTCCGCCGCCGGCAGCCGCCGGCCGGAGAACAGGATGTCCTTGGCGCGCGCCGGCCCGACCAGCCCGACGAGGCTCCGCACATTCTCGAAATTATAGGCGATGCCGAGCCGGGCCGCGGGGATGCCGAACTCGGAGCCCTCGGCAGCGAAGCGCAGATCGCAGGTCATGGCGATGCCGAGGCCGCCGCCCATGCAGAAGCCGCGGATCATGGCAATCACCGGCTTTTCCGCGCCTGCGAGCCGCTGGCGTCCGGCATCGGTTACTTCCGCATAGCGCGCAGCAGCCGCAGCGTCGGCGCGGTTCTTCTCGAATTGCGAGATATCGGCCCCCGAAACGAAGGCCTTGTCGCCCGCGCCCTTCAGCACGATCACGCGCACCTCCGGGTCGGCCTCGAAATCCGCGAGGATAGCGTCTGCGCCCTGCCACATCTCCATGGTCATGGCGTTGCGCCGGGCCGGATTGTTAAAGGTCATCCAGCCGATGCCGTCCTGCTTCTCGGCCAGCATCCTGCCATCGGCATAGTCCATCGCGGGCGCTCCTTGCTTGCGGGCTCCGTTCGCCGCGCCCGGTATAGCCCGGATTGCGCGCCCGGTCAGCCGGCCGCCGCATCCTCTTCGCGCTGGATCTTCGCCACTTCCTTGATGCGGTCGAACTCCGCGCGGCGCCGCGCGATCTCCTCCGGTGGCACCAGGTCGATATTGGAGAAGTCGCGTTTCCAGGACGGGTCGTCGGACCAGCGGAGCGGATTGCGCACCGTCGTGTTCGGGCCCGGCGCGCTTTCCAGCAGCCGGAGCGCAAGCGCGAGCGTCTCGCGCTGCGAGTCCGGGTCGTGCGGGCGTCCCGCAGGGTTGCCGAGCGGGAAGTCGCTGAACAGGAAGCGCGGCACGCCGGCATGCTCAACGATGTCCCTGGCGCAGCCCATGACGACGGTGGGGATGCCGGCGGCTTCGAGCGCGCGTGCGGCCAGACTCACGGTCTGGTGGCACACCGGTCAGTTGGCGGCGAGAAGAACCGCATCCGCCCCGTCCTCGCGGCAGCGCGCCAGCAATTCCGGCGCGTCCACCTCGATGGTCGCCGCGTGGCTGCGGTTTGTGGGCGCGCCGTGGAAGCGCGGCGCGAGCTCCCCGATCCGCCCTTCTTCCGCCGCCGCGCGAAGCTGGCGGAGCGGGAACCAGGTGCCTATGTCCTCGGCCGTGGTGTGGTCGCGGTCGATGGCGATATGGGAGATGCGCAGGTCCGGGTCCGAGGCGCTGTCGCCGGAATAGACGCTGTAGAACTTGGCGGCCGCGTTGTAGGGCGCGCCCGGGCCCTGGTCGCCCTTGCCCGCCTGGTAGGGCGCCGCCGTCGTAATCAGCGCGACCCGCGACTCCGCCAGCGGTTTCTCCAGCCGGGCGAATGGCGTCTCGACATAATGCGCCCATTCATAGGGCTTGCCGTAGCCCAGCGTCTGGTAATAGCGGCGGATGCGGTCCAGATAGGGGATCGGCCGGTCCTCTGCCGGCGCAAAGCCGAAACGCGCGCTCATCGTTGTCCTCCTCGTCGCCGGGTTGCGGTCATTCGCCTGGCGCCATGCCCTTGGCAGCGAGCTCCTGCAACGCCTCCGGCGCCTTTTCGAGATGGCCGAGACCCATGCCGCGCAGCACATGGTCCGCCTTGGTGAACTGGATTTTCGTGTAGGTGGTGAGCTCCACCCGGTTGCCCCAGGGGTCGAGGAAGTCGGTGAACGGCCCTTCGAGCAATTCGACTCCCATTTCCTCCAGCCGCCGGATGGCGAGCTCCTTGTCGTCCACGGCGATGCCGAAATGGCGGTTGTCGTCCGGCCCCTGCCATCGGCCCAGGGAGAAATTGATGAACTGATCGCCGAAATAGACGAAGGCCGCCGTCTCGCTCTGCCGCGCGACCTCGAACGCAAGGAAGCCGCCATAGAAGTCCAGCGCCTCCTGGATGTCGCCCACCTCCAGCGCCACATGGTTGATGCCGACCGGCGCCGCCTTTTCCACCATGATTCCGTCTCCCCGTTTTGCCGCCGCCGGCTCAGGCGGGCCCGAACATCGGTTCGCCCGGCTCCGGCATATCGGCCGCCAGCACATTCTCGCTGAGCGAGTTGGTGATGAACAGCGTGCGCCCCTCCGGCCCGCCATAGGCGACATTGGTGGTGAGCAGGCCGCCGTCGCAGGCGAGGGCCCGGTGCGTAGGCAGCCCGTTCGACGACCAGAGCCAGACCTGCCCGCCGCCCGCATGCGCAACGGCGAGATTACCGGCGCGGTCCACCGCCATGCCGTCCGGCCCCATGCCGCCGATGAGCCGGCAGAAGAGGCCCACCCGATGCACCGTGCCGTCCTCCCGGAAGGGCACCCGCCAGACCGCATTATCGCGCGTCACGGCTACATAGAGCTCGGTTTCCGCCGGGTTCATGACGAGGCCGTTCGGGCTCGGCGCATTGGACAGCAGGCAGTCGAGCTTGCCGGAGGCGGACAACCGGAATACGCGCCCGGTCGGGTCGTGGAGGCCGCTCGCGCCCTGGTCGGTGAAATAGAGGTCGCCGTTCGAGGCGAAGAAGAGATCGTTCAGCCCCTTGTAGCCGGGCAGGCGGTCGGGCCCGAGAAAGGTCTCGACGCGGCCGCTGACCGGATCGACGACCATCACGCCGTTCTGGCGGTCGGCGACGAACAGCCGCCCGTCCCGGTGCAGCTTCATGCCGTTGGGGTGGCCATCATATTGCGCGGTCACCGACCAGGCGCCGTCCGGGGCCAGCTTCAGGATGCGCCCGAAGGCGATATCGACCATGAAGAGATTGCCGGCCCCGTCGAAGGCCGGTCCCTCCAGGAAGGAGCCGACCTTCTGGCCGCGGAAGATCTCGCGGGTAAAGGCGCTTTCGCGGTCGGTAATCCGCAACTCGTCCGGCAGGACGGCGTGGATGCGGGTCTCGATGATTTCAGGTTCGGGAACCATCTGCCGGGCTCAGAGCTTTTCGAGTTTTTGCAGGGTGCGCAGCCAGCGGGGCCGGGGTTCGTTGCCGAAGCTCGCCGGCCAGTTGGTATAGGCGACCTCGCCCACATAGATGTCGCCGCGGCTGTCCACAGCGAGGCCGTGCGGGGCGAGGAACTTGCCGGGCTCCAGCCCCGCCCCGTCCTCGCCGCCGAGCCGGGCTACCAGCTCGCCCTCATTGGTCACGATGGAAAGGCGGGGGCCGAGATTGGGGTGATGGCGGTTGACGGCCATGCCCGGCCCGAGCTCGCCGATGAAGCAATGCGGGCAGGAGCCGCGCGGCATATAGAGCCCGCAAGGCCGGTGGAGATTGTTCCACTGCGCCTCGTAGCGCCCCTCCGTATCGAACACCTGGACGCGGTGGTTCTCGCGGTCGGCGACATAGATCCAGCCCTCGTCGTCAGCGACGATATTGTGGACGATGTTGAACTGTCCGGGATCGGAGCCGCTCTCGCCCCAGGTCTTCACCAGCTTGCCGTCGGGCGTGTATTTGTGGACGCAGGCATTGCCGTAGCCGTCCGAGACGAAGAGGTGCCCGTCCGGCGAAAGCGCCGTGTGGGTGCAGCGGTGGAAGGGCTCGTTGCTCATGAACGGCGCCGGCGTGCCGGGCACGCCGAGCGACATCAGCACCTTGCCCTCCGGCGTGCATCGGGTGACCGTGTGCGCGCCATCGTCGGTGAGGTACAGCGTCTCGTCCGGGCCGATATGGATGCCGTGGGCGCGGGGGAATTGGCCCTCGCCCCAGGAGCGCAGGAAATTACCCTCGCGGTCGAACACGATCATCGGGTGCTCGCCGCGGTTGAAGACATAGACCCGGTCCTTGCTGTCCACCGCGACCGCGGCGACATCGCGGAACTCCCAGCCGTCCGGCAGCTTCGCCCAGTCCTCGACGACCCGGTAGCGGTGCTCCCCGCTGCCCAGAATGACCGACATGGCCTCGTCTCCTCCCTCTATCAGGAGCCGGGATTGTCCTCCGCCAGCCCCCGTGCGGCAAGCGGGAAGGCGGGTCAGAGCCCGGCGATGGCGGGGAGCGCTTCCTCGGAGAAGAGCGTGAGGTTGGCAACCGTGTCCTCGTGGCTGAGGAAACCACCCTGTCCCATCATCAGCAAATGCTCGAAGCCGCCGACGGCCTCGGCGAATTCCTCCACCTGTCCGACCACCTGCGCCGGCGTGCCGGCGAAGGCGACGCCGGCGGCCATATAGTCCTCGACCGTCCCGTCCTGCATCCGGAAGCTCGACCCGTCGCGGCGCTGGATGAGGCGTTCGGAGCTGCGGATCATGGCGGCGGTCGGGCCGGCGGGCGCGTAGCCCGGAGGATAGAAGAACTGGGACTGGACGCGCGGCGTCGTCCGGCTGTAGTCGAGAATTGCATGCGCGCGCCGCTTGCCCTCGGCCTCGGTCTCGCCGACGCCGATAATGCAGAGATAGGCGAAGCGGTCCGGCCCGGCGGCGATACCGGTTTCGGCCGCGCTCTCCCGGTAGGCGCCATAGACCACGGGCGTGTGGATATAGCCCGTGTTGAGCGCGGCGATGACATAGCCCTTGCGGCCGATGCGGGCGGCGGAGCCGGGGCTCGCTACCGTCATCCAGATCGGTGGATGCGGCTGCTGCCAGGGGCGCGGCCAGACATTAACTTCGCGGTAGTGGTAGTGGCGGCCTTCCCAGTTGAACGGGCCGTCATGCGAGGTGAGCGCCTTGACGATCAGGTCGTGCGCCTCCCAGAAGCGTTCCTCCAGCTCCGCCGGATTGGAGTTGGCGGGGTTGATCTCGAAGGGCGCGCCCTTGACGAAGCCCATTTCCACCCGGCCGCGGCTGATGACATCCAGCATGGCGTATTCCTCGGCCACGCGGACCGCGTCCATGCGGTTGCCGATCGGCATGCCGAGGCAGAGCAGCCGGGCCTTCCGGGTCTCGCGCGCCAGGATCGCCATCGGGATCGTGCAGACCGAGGTGGTGCAGGTCGCCGTGGCATGGTGCTCGTTCACCATGATGTTGAGGCCGAGCCGGTCGCAGAGCGCCCATTCGTCGAGATAGCGGTGATAGAGGTCTGCGCCGATTGCGGGATCGTAAACCCGGCTGGGGATCACATTGCGCAGGCCTTCGTTCAGAAATTCCCAGCCCGGGTGGTAGGCCATTTCGCTGAAATGCCAGACCTGCATCATGCGTTCTCCAGAAAGGCCAGAACCGCCCCGGCGGTCGCATCGGCCTGTTCGATATGGGGGTAGTGGCCGGCGCCGGCGACGGTCTCGAAGCGCGCATCGGGCAGCCGGGCCGCCAGCTTGCGGCCGTATTCGGGCGTCGCGAAACCGTCGCTCTCGCCCCAGAGCACCAGTGTCGGCACGGCGGCGCGGTGCAGCCATTTCGCCAGGACGGGATTGTGCATATAGGGCTTCCAGCCATACCGGGCCGCCCATTGGCGCTCCAGCGCGAGTGTCTCCACCGCCGCCTCGTCGAGCGCGGCATGGTCCGGCGCCCAGCGGGCAGGGTCGTGGAAGAGCGTGCGGGCCGTCTCGGCCTCGCGCATGAAGGGCAGGTCGGCGAAATCCCGCTCCTCGCGTCCCGAGAGCTTGACGCCAACGGGGGCGAGCAACGCCATGCGGGCTATGCGCGAGCGGTCCCGCACCGCCATCTCGAGCGCAACCCATCCGCCGAGCGAGGCGCCGACCAGGGTGACGTCTCGTGCGTCCAGCTCCTCCAGCAGATCCAGATAGCGGTAGGCGAGGTCGTCCACGCTGCGGAAATCCGGGTCGGGCGATTCGCCGTCATAGCCCGGATAGAGCGGCGCATGCAGCACTCGGCCCGCGCCCAGCAGGTCGAGGAACGGTCCGCCCATGGCGGTGAAATGCTCGCCGTGAAGAAACAGCACCGGGCTCATGGCAATCGCTCCCCCGCGGGCCGGACCCTGCGGCCCGCCCTCACGCCTTCTCAAAATCGATCTTCTGGTCCACCGGCGCGCCGGAGAGGCTTCGCCGCAGGCAGTCGAGCGCCAGTTCCACGCCGCCGTCCCGCGCCCGCCTCGCACCGCCGATCAGAAGCGCAGTGCGCTCGAAGCCGTCCTCCGGCCCGGTAAGCGCAATTCGCACCTCTCCGGTTCCCGCGTCGATGACGGCGGCAAGGCCGTGCGTCGCTCCGTCCGCCCGGCGCACGCCTTCGGCGAGCTCGATAGGCGAAGCGTCGTCCGGCAGGCCCAGCGACCGCGCCACGGCGGCCGCGCTATTACCGGAGGACGCGCGCCGGAACACGCCGCCCTCCGCGTCGGCGGCCGCCAACCGTGCGCCGAGCCCCCCGTGAGAACCGGTCTCGACCGTGCTGAGCGTGCCGCCTAGCGCGCCGAGGCGCTCCAGCACCGCACCTTCCAGCGTGCTGTCGTCCTCGGCGACGATGAAATGGCCGAGCCGCGCGCGCACTTCCGCTGCTATCGGCGCCAGCAGCGCCTCCGCCGCCTCGGTCGTCGGCGCGGCGACGGCGAGCTTGGTCTCCAGCTGCGGGTAGTGCGACTGGAAGCCGAGCTTGACCCGGCCCTGTGCGTCCATCGCCTCGATGCCCGCGAGCAGATGGTCGGCGCGGGACTCGCCGATGCCGAAGGAATGGAAGCGCTTGAGATGGATGACGGCGTCGATGCCGCTCATGGCGCGCAGGCGCGGGATCAGTTCGTTCTCGGTCATCACATCGAGTTCGGACGGCACGCCGGGAGTGAAGAAAAAGCGCGCCCCGCCGATATCGAGCGCGAAGCCGCAGGCCGTGCCGACGGGGTTGTCGATCAACTCAGCGCCCTCCGGCAGCATGGCCTGCTTGCGGTTGTTGGGCGGCATTTCGCGCCCGCGCCGGCGGTAGAAGGCCTGGATCGTCTCCAGCCATTCGGGCCTGAGGCCGAGCGCCACACCCGCCGCTTCCGCCGCCACTTCCTGGCTGAGATCGTCCACGGTGGGCCCGAGCCCTCCGTTCACGATCACGGCGTCCGCCCGCCCGGCGGCGGCGTCGAAGGCGGCGCGCAGTTCCGCGCGGTCGTCGCCCACCGTGGTCTCGCGCTGCACCGGCAGGCCGAGCTCGGTCAGGCGCCGGCTGAGGCGGCTGAAATTGGTGTTGACGGTCTTGCCGCTCAGCACCTCGTCGCCGGTGCAGATCACTTCGATACGCAAGAACTTCGCTCCCCCGATGCCTCCGGGAGATAGCAAGGCGGCGCAAATGCTGCAAATGCGGGGCCGCCGCCTCTAGGCAAGACCAAGCCTTGACCAGGCAGGAAGCGCTGTATCGAATAGCAGCCTGGCTGCAACTCTGGGAGGCGGATGTCATGTCCCGGACTGTCAATATCGGGGAAGCAAAGGCGCGGCTGTCTCACCTGGTCGCTCAGGCAGAAGCCGGAGAAGATGTGATTATCGCGCGCGACGGCGTGCCGGCAGCCCGGATTGTGCCGCTGAACAGGCCGATTGCGGAAACAGCAGCACTGCTCAGGCGGGAACGGGCACGACGGCAGCGAGTCTCCGCCCGGGACATTGCAGCCGCACGGGACGAGGGCCGCGCCTGATGGCGGTCGTTCTGGACGTATCGGTCGCTGCGGCATGGTGCTTCCCGGATGAGCGGGCGTCGGCCGCTGACAGGGTTTTGGACGAACTACCGCGCGTCGGTGGCGTGATCCCGGGCATCTTCTGGTACGAAATCCGGAACGTTCTGGTCGTGAACGAGCGGCGCCGACGCATCGACCGGGTCGGCAGCACCAGGTTCCTGATGCGGCTGAGGGAACTGCATCTCCAGCATGACGGCAACCATGACGAGGAAACCGTCATGGAACTCGCGCGAGAGCACGTCCTCAGCGCCTACGATGCAGCTTATCTGGAAACTGCATTGCGACGCGGCGACGACCTTGCCACCTTGGACAGGGCCCTGGCGGCCGCAGCGAATGCCGAGGGTGTAGTCGTCATCCAATAATGTGAACGACCCTTCGCCCTTGCACTCCCCCAACCCTTTGCCTCCGGCGCGTTCGGGTGTAAACCCCGGCCTGCGTGGATTTCGGGACTGTGGAGGCTTTCGCATCATGGGACGCGACACCCTGGGTGCGCGCCGGACCCTTCGGGTCGGCGGCAGGGATTATGACTATTATGCGCTGGAGGCGGCGGAAGCGGCCGCGGGCGACCTTTCGCGCCTGCCGGTCTCGCTGCGCATCCTCGCCGAAAACCTGCTGCGCCATGAGGACGGGCGCACGGTCGCGGTCGAGGACATCGCCGGCTTCGGCGCCTGGCTGAAGGACCGCAAGGCCGGGGCGGAGATCGCGTTTCGCCCGGCGCGCGTGCTGATGCAGGACTTCACGGGTGTCCCTGCCGTGGTCGATCTCGCGGCCATGCGCGATGCCATGAAGTCACTGGGCGGAGATCCGGAAAAAATCAATCCTCTACAGCCTGCAGAACTGGTCATCGATCACTCCGTGCAGGTCGATCACTTCGGTTCCGAGCAGGCCTTTGACCTGAATGCCGCGCTCGAATTCAGCCGCAACCGCGAACGTTACAATTTTCTGAAGTGGGGACAAAACGCATTTTCCAATTTCAAGGTCGTCCCGCCGGACCGCGGAATCGTGCATCAGGTCAATCTCGAATATCTGGCGCGCGTCATCTTCTCCAGGGAAAATGCGGGCGTACTGCAGGCCTACCCGGACACGGTGGTCGGCACGGACTCCCACACCACCATGATCAACGGGGTCGGCGTCCTGGGCTGGGGAGTCGGCGGGATCGAGGCCGAGGCCTCCATGCTGGACCAGCCGATTTCCATGCTGATCCCCCGGGTGGTCGGGTTCCGGA
>JAJECF010000062.1 GCA_022822125.1 Alphaproteobacteria bacterium | reverse complement strand
AAGAAAACAACACCAAATCAGCAAAAATGTTTCACTACATTTTTCTCAACCCGCGCCAACCACCACCCCACTATCCAATCATTTCAACAACTTGGCGAAACCGGAACCCGCAAAAATCGACACCGACTGTTCAAGTTGGGGCTGATGGATGCGGGCGAGCCCGGTCTCGGCGGCGGCGGCGGCGCGATGGGCGCGGTGACGCTCGACGGCCTCCGGCGCCTCCAGGGCGACCCCCGCTACTGGCGCGACCGCGATCCGGCCCTCGTCCGGCAGGTCACGGAGGGCTACCGGCGCCTCTATCCGGACGGCGGCGACGACGACGACGGGTCCTGACGCGGACCCGGCGCGCACAAGAAACCCTGAAACCGACACAGGAGGACAGGCATCATGCCCGTCGATCTTTCCCCTTCCTTCATCAAGGCGTTCGAAGGCGAGGTCCACAACGCCTATCAGCGCCAGGGCTCGAAGCTCCGCGACACGGTGCGCCTGCGGCGCGGCGTCATGGGCTCCAGCGTGACCTTCCGCAAGGTCGGGCGCGGCGCCGCCGCCACCAAGGCCCGGCACGGCCAGATTCCGGTGATGAATGTCGATCATGCGGCGGTCGAATGCAATCTCCGGGACTATTACGCCGGCGAGTGGGTGGACCGGCTCGACGACCTCAAGATCGGCGGCGGCGAGCGCGACACGGTCGCCAAGGCGGGCGCCTATGCGCTCGGCCGCAAGACCGACCAGCTCATCACCGCCGCGCTCGACGGCTCCGCCAGCTATGCCGGCGCCGACACGGACGGGCTGACCAGGGCCAAGGCGCTCGCCGCCTTCGAGATGCTGGGCCAGGCCGATGTGCCGGATGACGGCGAGCGCACGGCCGTCATCGGCTGGAAGCAGTGGTCGGACCTCATGAAGATCGAGGAGTTCGCCAATGCCGACTATGTGGGCGCGGAGGACCTGCCCTGGCGCGGCACCCAGGCGAAACGCTGGCTCGGCACGCTCTGGCTGCCGCATTCGGGGCTGACGCTCAAGGGCAAGGTCCGGCTCTGCCACTGGTACCACAAGAGCGCGGTCGGCCATGCCGCCGGGGCGGAAGTCACCACCGACATCACCTGGCACGGCGACCGCGCCGCCTGGTTCGTCGCCAACTGGATGAGCCAGGGCGCCGCGCTGATCGACGCCGAGGGCGTCGTGACCATGCGCTGCCTCGAAACCTGACCCCCAACGACAAGGAGACTCCGGAAGCAATGGCGTTCAAATCCGCAAACCTTTCCGTGCTGGCCTATGCCAACGGCTTCACCTTCTGGCACTACAAATCCGTCGACGACATCGATGCCGACATGACGGCGGTCGGCTATTTCGACGCCGCGGCGGACCTCCTTCGCCCCGGTGACATGCTGGCGCTGAACGGCGCGGGCAACAGCGCGGCGCTGGTCCGCGTGTCGTCGAACCATGAGGGCAGGGTGACGGCCGGCTTCACCACCGACTGGCAGACCCAGGCGGCGGTCGCGGCCGCGGCCGGCGGGGCGACCGTCGACGCCCAGGCGCGCGCCGCCGTCAATGCGGTCATCAGTGCGCTCGAACGGGTCGGCGTGCTGGCCACCTGACGGGCCGGCGGCCGGCGGGTGTCGAATCCGCCGGTCGCCTCCCGCCTGTCCCCCTGATTGACGAAAGGAGGCTGTCCTCATGGCGCTGACCGCCGTCCAGATCGCGAGCCAGGCCCTTGTCCGGCTCGGCGCGCCGCCGATTTCCGATTTCGCGGCGCCGACCCTCGAGGCGCGCACGGCCGCCGCCCTCTATCCGACGCTCCGCGACACGCTCATCGCCGGCCATGCCTGGCGCTTCGCCACGGCGGAGGCGGAGCTTTCGCCGGCGGAGGAGCCGCCGCTCGACGGCTTCGCGCATGCCTTCCGGCTGCCGGCCGGCTTCCTGAACGCGCTGGCCGTAGGGCGCGGACGCGAGACCGACTGGCGCATATCCGGCGGCATGCTGCATGCGCATCCGGCCGCGCTCAGGCTCGCCTATATCTTCCGCGCCGACGAGGCGGAGTTCCCGTCCTGGTTCGCCGATGCGCTTGCCGCCGGCCTGGCCGCCGCCTTCTGCCTGCCGGTGACGGAGAATACGTCCCGCGCGGAGGCGCTGGCGCGGCTCGCCGACGCCGCGCTGCGCCGCGCCCGGCGCATCGACACGCTGCACGACCCGGCGCGCGCGCCCTTGCGGTTCCCCCTGGTGGAGGCGCGGGCATGACGCGGATCAACACGCTCAAGACCTCCTTCGGCGCGGGCGAGCTGTCCCCGCGCCTTGCCGGGCGGCCCGACCTCGCCGCCTATCGCGACGGCGCGCGGCGGCTGCGCAATGTCACCGTCCATCCGACGGGCGGGCTGTCGCGGCGGCCGGGGCTCGCCTTCGTCGAGGCGGCGCCCGGCCCCGGCCGGCTCGCGGCCTTCGAGTTCAATACGGAGGAGAGCTACCTGCTGCTGTTCACCGACCGGGCGCTGCGCATCTACCGGGCCGGCGCGAGGACGGCGCTCGTCGCCGCGCCCTGGCGGGAGGCGGACCTGGCCGGGCTCAACTGGACGCAGACCGCCGACACGCTGCTGGTCGTTCATCCGGACTACCCGCCGCAGACGCTGACGCGCCGGGCGGAGGGCGACTGGCGGCTCACTCCCTGGGAATGGGCCGAGCGCGACGGCCTGTCGAGACGGCCCTACCACCGTTACGCTCCGCCTTCGGTGACGCTCGCCGCCTCCGCCGCTTCGGGGCGTATCCGGCTTACCGCCTCGGCCGGCGTTTTCGCGCCGCAGGACGCCGGCCAGCCTTTCCGGATCGGCGCGGATGAGGTCCGGATCCGCCGGGTCGTCTCCGCCACCGAGGCCGAGGCGGATGTCACCGGCGCGCTTTCCGGCGGCGTGGCGGCGACGGCGGACTGGCGGGAGCCGGCCTTCTCGCCGCGGCGCGGCTGGCCGGTGTCGGTCGTGTTCCACCAGGACCGGCTGGTCATCGGCGGGGCGCGGTCGCTGCCGGACCGGCTCTGGCTCTCGCGTTCGGGCTCCCATTTCGACTTCGACACGGGCGAGGGCCTCGACGACGAAGCCGTCGTCTTCCCGCTGCTTGCGGACCAGGCGAATGCCGTGCGCGCGGTCGTCTCCGGCCGGCAGCTTCAGGTCTTCACCTCGGGCGCGGAATGGACCGTCTCCGGCGAGCCGCTGACGCCCGCCTCGATCCAGCTCCGGCGGCAGACGCGCATCGGCTCGCCTGCCGACCGCGCCGTCCGGCCGGTCGATGTCGAGGGCGCCGTGCTGTTCCTGGCGCGCAACGGGCGGGAGCTGCGCGAATTCCTGTTTGCCGACGCCGAACTCGCCTGGCGCGCGCAGGACCTGGCGTTGCTGGCGAGCCATTTGTTCGCCGCGCCGGTTGAAGCGGTCTGGGACGATGCGGCCCGGCGGCTGCTGGTCGTCATGGGCGACGGATCCGTCGCGTCCCTCACGCTCTGGCGGGCCGAGGGCGTCCATGCCTGGACGCGGCTCGAGACCGACGGCGCCTTCCGCTCGGCGGCGGTGGCGGGCGGCGCGGCCTGGGCGCTGGTCGAGCGCGACGGCCTGTTTTCGGTCGAGCGCTTCGACGAGGCGCTCGGCGTGGACGCCGCGATTTCAGCGACGTCCAACGGGCCCACGCGATCCTGGAGCGGCTTTGCGCATCTCGAAGGCCGGGAGGTTGTTGCGGTTGCGGACGGCAAGGCGGTTTCGGGCCTCCGGGTCGCGGACGGGCGCATCCTGCTCGACGCGCCTGCGGAGCGCGTGCAGGCGGGCCTGCCCTTCACCCACAGGATCGAGCCGCTCGCCCCCGGCGTCCAGCTTGCGCGCGGCACGATGCAGGGCGCGGCGCACAGGGCCGTGCGCCTGGTGCTCCGCCTTGCCGGCGCGCGGGCGCTTCGTTGCGACACGGGCTTCGGCTTCCGCCGGGCGGCGCTCGGCGACGGGCCCTTCACCGGCGACATTGCGCTCGGCGCGGGCGGCTGGCGGCGCGACGGCGCGGCCCCGCTCTGGCGCATCGAGGATGCGAGCCCGCTTCCCTTCACCCTTCTTTCCGCTGCAACCGAGCTGAAGGTCAGCGGGTAGCCGGGACCTCGCGACACAGGCCCCCGCGGCGTCGAGGTCCTTCGATACGCGCCCGCTCACGCGGTCGCTACTCAGGATGAGGAAGGGGGCGCCCGCTCACGCGGTCGCTACTCAGGATGAGGAACGAGAGGGCGGCCGGGCCGCCGTTCTCCTCCTCACCCTGAGCAGCAGCGCCGGCGGCGTATCGAACCTCACCCTGAGCAGCGGCGTCAGCCGTGTATCGAACCTCACCCTGAGTAGCGGCTTCAGCCGCGTATCGAACCTCACCCTGAGTAGCGGCGTCAGCCGCGTATCGAAGGGCCGCCATCCACTGACAATCAACCACTGGAGACACAGATATGAGCGCACTCCTCCCCGTAGCCCTGGCGGCGGGCAATGCCCTGCTCGCCGAAGCCTCCGCCTCGGAAGCGACCTCCCGGCGGCGCGCCGCCGCCGGGGCGCAGGCAGCCGACCTCCGCGCCCGCACGGCCGAACAGGAACGCCTGCGCCGCCGCCGGCTCAAGCAGGCGCTGGCCCGCGCCCGCGCCCGGTTCGGCGCGGCCGGCACCGGCTCCGCCGGCGGGTCGGCGGCCGCGCTGCTGGGCGGGCTTGCGGCCGAAAGCGCGCGCGAGGGCCGCCATGCCGGGGACGCCGCCTCGCGGCGCCTCGCCTCGCTCGGCGCCGACAGCGCCCGTGCAAGCCGGATCGAACGGCTGGGCCTGCTTCGCCGGACGGGCGGGCTGCTCCTGCCCCGAAGCCCGCGCGGCTGAAGAGGCCGGGCCTTGGAGACGATCGCGCTCCGCGTCTTCGCCGAATACGGGCCGCTCGCGCTCGGCTGGGGCCTCGCCGCCTGGCTGCTGCACCGCGATGCGCGCGGCCGCCAGCAGGTGCTTGATGTCATCGTCGCCAATACGCGCGCGCTCGCCGTGCTGGCGGAAAAGATCGACGCGCTCAGGCGGTGACCGGCGGCCGTTATCCACTCCAACGGAGGTTCGATGGACACGACCTTCTTCTCTTTTCTCGACGCCTGGAACCGCAGCCAGCGGATGGCGACGCCCGCTCTCCATGAGCGCATCGCCCGCTGGTTCGACGAACGGGTCGCCCGGGGCGCGCGGCGGATGCTGCTGCTGGCCTTCCGGGGGGCGGGCAAATCGACCCTCCTCGGCCTGCTCGCCGCCTGGCTGCTGCGCCTGGACCCGGAGCGGCGCATCCTGGTGTTGGCGGCCGAGACGCCGCTCGCGGCCAAGACGGTGCGCACCGTGCGCCGCATTCTGGAGCGCCATCCCGACACGGAGGCGCTGCGCCCGAAACGCGCCGAGGAATGGGCGGCCGACCGGTTGACCGTCCCCCGGGAGGGCATCTCGCGCGACCCCTCGCTGCTGGCGCGCGGCATCGGCGCCAATATCACCGGGGCGCATGCCGATGTCGTGATCTGCGACGATGTCGAGGTGCCGAACACCTGCGGGACGCATCTTCGATGCTAAGTTGTTGATATAGCGTTTGTTTTTTCTCGTGCAATTTGCAGATCGGGGCGCAAATGCCGCTGCATTTTCCCCCACCTGCAGCCGAACGCAGGAGGAATATCCATGTCTCGTGCCCGCCTCTCGGAGAACCGGATCGTGGCCCTGAAGCCCCGCAAGACGCCCTATGATGTCCGCGACAGTGAATTGAAGGGCTTCGGTGTCCGCGTCCTGCCCTCGGGAACCAAACGCTTCTTCATCCACAGCCAGCGTGACGGCCGGCGTTTCTGGAAGACCGTCGGCGACGCAGGCGTCATGGACCTCGACGAGGCCCGCGGGCGCGCCAGGGAGGCGCTCGCCGCCATCCGGCGTGACGGGGCGCCCGCGCTCGCGGAAGAAAGGCTCTTCGAGGCCGTGGCCAAGGAAGTCTTCGACCGGTACGGGCGGAACTGGAAGCCCAGGACTATGGAGGTCAACCGCAAATATCTTCGTAATCAGATCCTGCCGTGGTTCGGCGGAATGAACATTGCCGATATCGCGAAGCCGGACGTGCAGCGCTGGTTCGCCTCCCTGCGGCCCACGCCCGTGGCGGCCAACCGGTCCACACCCATTCTCTCGGTCATCATGCGCCAGGCTGAGCTTTATGGCTACCGCCCGGAAGGCAGCAATCCCTGTGCTGGCATCCGCCGCTACAGGCGCAAGGGGCGCGAACGCTTCCTGTCGGAGGCCGAGCTTTGCAGGCTTGCGCGGGTTCTCGAAAGCTATGAAATCCGGCATCCGCGCCATGTGGCGTTCGTGCGTCTGCTGCTGCTCACCGGCTGCCGGAAGGGCGAGATATTGGCGCTGCAATGGTCCGATTATCGGGAGGGCCGCCTGTTCCTGCGCGATGGCAAGACCGGGCCCCGAACCGTCTGGCTCTCCGCGCCCGCGCGCAAGATCCTCGATGAGCTTCCCCGACAAGGCCCGTGGGTCTTTCCCTCGCCTCTGCGGCAGGGGCCTCTATCCGTCACGGCTCTCGACGTGTTCTGGGACCGGGTCCGAAAGGAGGCAGAGATCGCCGATGTCCGGCTTCACGATTGCCGTCACACATATGCCAGCATCGCCATCATGCAGGGCGAGAGCATTACGACCACGGCGCGCCTGCTCGGCCACAATGATGCGCAGACGACGCTGAAATACGCGCATTTGTCCGACCGCTCGGTTCGCGAGGCGACCGACGCGCTTGTCGCCATTCTCGGGGAGGGCTGAGCCATGCCGAGACGCAAGAGGCTCACAGACGCCGGTATTGCAAGGCTCAGGCCCGAGGAGCGCGAATATACGGTTTGGGACATGGGCGTTGCCGGTCTCGGCGTGCGGGTCCGCCCCTCCGGCAGCCGGACCTTCATCTACCGCCGCAAGACGGCCGGGGGAGTGAAGAAGATGTCCTTCGGCCCGGCGGAATTGCGAAAGGTGGAGGAGGTGCGCCGAGACTGCCTAGCGGCCGCGGCGGAAGTAGTCGAGACGGAGGAGAGAGCTTGCGAGCCGGTTCCGCTGTTCCGGGATTTCGTCGCCGGCCCGTGGAAGACAGTGTGCTTCGACCTCTGCAAGCCCTCAACGCAACGGGACTATGGCAGCCTTTTGAAACACGCCCTGCTTCCGACCTTCGGTTCCCGTCGCCTCGACCGCATCGCGCGCAGAATGGTGCTCGGCTGGTTCGAACGCTACAGCAGAACCGCGCCCGCAAATGCCAACAAGGCATTGAAACTGTTGCGGCAGATTCTCAACCATGCAATCGCCCGCGGCTATATCATGGCCAACCCGGTGCGTGGCATCGTCCGCAATCCCGGCCGGAAGAACACGCGCTTCCTGTCGCGCGAGGAGATCGCCCGCTTGCACCGTGTGCTGGACGGGTATGCCATGGGATCCCGGTCGGAAGCGCAACAGGCCGACATCATCCGCCTGCTGCTGCTGACCGGCTGCCGTAAGAATGAGATCGTCCGCCTGCGCCGCGAGGAGGTGAAGGGTGATCGGCTGGAGCTTCGAGACAGCAAGACCGGCCCCAGAACCGTTCTTCTGAATGCGCCGGCCAGACAGGTCATCGAACGCCGTATGGCGCTGGGCACCGGCGGCTGGCTGTTCCCCTCCGTCAGGGACCAGTCCCGCCATCGGCATGGCGATTTTTGGCTCTGGTATCAGGTCCGCCGTGACGCCGGGATCGAGGATGCGCGCCTACATGACCTTCGCCATACCGTAGCCAGCCAGGCAGTGCTGAACGGCGTGCCGCTGACCGTCGCCGCGCGCCTGCTCGGCCACAGCAATGTGCGCATGACCATGCGCTACGCCCATGTCGGAGACCACGAGGTTGAAGCGGCCGCGGAGAGAGTCGGCCAAGCCATCGATACGATCATGAGCCAAGGACGCCTTCATCGCTCCGAAGCCGATGGTTACGCGAATTTCCCTGATAGTGCTCGCTGATCGGAGCAGCATCGCAGATGCGTCGGGTGTGACGCGCAAACCGCCGAAGGGCGTCGAAATCGCGCTTCCTGACCGCTCAACTCGTCGGGCGACGAAAGCTGTTTTGCGACCGGCATTTAGCCCGAGCGGCGCTTGAGCGGCAGCGCCCGCCGCGCACTTGCGGAGACGGTCCCCGAACCGCCGCGCGGCTTCCGGGCGGCACTATAGGAACCGCCGGACGACCGCTTGTACCTGTATTCCATTCGCTGATGATGGAATCCGGCCCCGGCTCCGGGCGCCTCACGCGGCGGCCCTGGGCTCCCTGTTCGCGCCGATCACTGTCTTCGCGCGCCGAAGGCTCCCGCCGCTGCTCCGTTGCTGAAGGTGGCGTTGAACTCGCCGACCGCCGTGAGGGGATGGGGAAAGATGTCGGCCGTGGCAGCGTCATCGTCGTGATCGACAGGCTCCACGGAACCGTGGAAGACGGCGCTGAACGAACCGTCCTGCCCCGTTACGCCGCCCTTGGCCGTGCCCGATGCAGTCCCTGTATTCCAATCGATGGCGCCTGCGAGCTTCACCGACCAGTCATTGTTCTCACTGCCGGACAGCATGAAGTTGTCGATCCTGCCGGTCAGCCTGTAGAGCTGGTTCGGGGCGATGTCCTGCTCGGCCGTCTGGCCGAAGGTCGCCATCAAGCGGGCGTCCGCCGCGAAATGGCCGGAAGAGGCGTTGACGAGTTCCCCGGTGTTCGGGTCGTACCGGGTCTTGATGATGTAAACGCCCGCAGCGCCGCCTTCATAGCTGGCCCTGCCCATGACCCCGGCATCGAGGTAGCCGGAGGCCGGAACCGAGGAACCGGCGAAGGTCTCGACCTCGTCATAGGCGACCGCGCCTTCGTCGTCCGTCTTCTTCTTCAGCCAGAAGCCGTAATGCAGGTAGTCCTCGTCCGGCACGTCGACGGTGGCGCCCGGGTCGGGCGTGAAGACCCAGTCCCCGCTCATGGCGGTAATCATGCCGCTCGCATCGAGCGTGACCGTGCATTCGGCGGCGCCGTTGCACCTGTATGTGCCCATTGCGCCGTCATAGGCGCCGGCAACCTCCTCGGCTTCGTCCGTGCCAAGCGTGGCCGGATCGTCAGGGGCGAATGTCAGCGTCGCCACGGAGCCGGCGGTGAACGCGCCCGACATCACCCGCCCGAGGACTTCCGTGTCGTTCCCGGCGATGCCGAGGGCTTCATGCGTGACGTCCGGGGCGTCGTTGGTTCCGTCGGTGCTGAAGTCCAGCTCGTGAACCTCCGCGAACGGTATGGCCTCGAGCGCCTCAATGTCGCTGTGGATGCCCACGACCTCCTCAACGCCCATGCCGTTGTTGCGCACGAGCATCCGGCCGTTTGGCGCCAGGTTCCCGGCAGGCGCGAAGGCGGGATCGCCGTCTTCGGCCATCGCGCTATCGGAGATCTCCACCGTCATACCGCCGGAGCCGCGCGAGATCGTCAGACTGTAGGCGCCTCCGCCGGCACTGCCGCCGAGACCGGCATCGATCGTCTGGCTGGCCTCCGCCGCGATGGCCGCCTCCTTGGTCAGGGACGCCGCGGTCCTCGCCTCCCGTTCCAGTTGCGTTGCGGTCCCCGGACCGCCGCCACCGCCGCCGCAGGCCGCAAGCCCGAGCGCAAACGCCAACACAAGCAGGAATGATACCGGCTTTCCGTAGTCAGGCATGATGAACTCCCTCCCCTGGAATGGACTGTCCCGCCCCGATATCCGCCGCCGCGCGGCCTGCCGGACGGCATGCTGTCCAGGGCGTCCAACCGTCCGGCCCAATCTCCTCAGAACAGCCGCACGAACTGGAGTTCGCCGCTGGTGCGTTCGTAGTCGTGCAGCTGCGCATTGCTCTCGCGGCTCTCGCGCACAAGCGAGACGCGCGGGCTGAAGCCCCAGAGCGTCAGGCCCCGGTTGTGCGCCGAGACCCGGAGCGTGCGCGTCTCGTCCTCGCGCGGCGTGTCGGGGTCGGCGATGTAGGGGAGCCAGCCGCGGCCGTAGTCCGTCCGGCGCAGCGTCGCGGTCCCCGACAGGGTGAAGCCCCAGCCGAGCGCCCATGACGCGCCGAGCGACGCCCAGCGGCTTTCGTTGCGGTCGCGCCGCCTCTTCGGCCGCTCCTTCCCGAAGCCGGCCGACATGTCG
>JAJECF010000037.1 GCA_022822125.1 Alphaproteobacteria bacterium | reverse complement strand
ACGCATTTCAGCCCCGCCTCGATCACCGACCATTTGGAGGAGTCGATCATGATCGGCACGCGGGCGATGTCCGGCTCGCCGGCGATCATGTTGAGGAAGACGGTCATGGCGCGCTCGCTGTCGAGCATGCCCTCGTCCATGTTGATATCGATGATCTGCGCGCCGTTCTCGACCTGGCGGCGGGCCACATCGAGCGCGGCTTCGTAGTCTCCGGCCTCGATCAGCCGGCGGAATACTGCCGAGCCGGTGACATTGGTGCGCTCCCCGATATTGACGAAGCGGGCGCTTGCGCGCGCGAAGTCTTCGCTCATGCGGCTGCGACGAAGGGTTCGAGCCCGGCGAGCCGCATGCGCCGCTCCAACCGGGGCGGCTTGCGCGGGGCCACGCCCGCTACGGCTTCGGCGACGGCGGCGATATGCGCGGGCGTGGTGCCGCAGCAGCCGCCGACGAGGTTCACCAGCCCGTCCCGCGCCCAGGCGCCGAGATGACGGGCGGTTGTCTCCGGCGTTTCGTCATAGCCGCCGAAGGCGTTGGGCAGGCCGGCATTGGGATAGGCGGAGATCAGCGTATCCGCAACGCGCGCCATGTCGGCGAGGAAGCCGCGCATCTGCTCCGCCCCGAGCGCGCAGTTGAGGCCGACGGCGAAGGGCGCGGCATGGCGCACCGAATACCAGAAGGCTTCCGTCGTCTGGCCGGAAAGCGTGCGGCCCGAAAGGTCCACCACCGTGCCGGAGACGATGACCGGCAGGCGGCGTCCGCGCGCCTCGAATGCCTCCTCGACGGCGTAAAGCGCAGCCTTGGCGTTGAGCGTATCGAACACCGTCTCGACGATGAGCAGGTCCGCCCCGCCGTCGATCAGGCCCTCGGTGCTCTCCAGATAGGCTGCCCGGAGCGTGTCGAAATCGGTGTTGCGCGCCGCCGGGTCCTCGACATCGGGAGAGATCGAGGCGGTGCGGTTGGTCGGCCCGATGGCGCCGGCCACCCAGCGCGGCCGGCCGTCCCGGCGGCCGTCCACGGCGGCGCGGGCGATCCGGGCCGCAGCCTCGGCGACCTCGCGGGCAAAGCCTTCCATGCCGTAATCGGCAAGGGCAATCCGGGTGGCGTTGAAGCTGTTGGCCTCGAGAATGTCGGCCCCGGCGTCCAGAAAGGTGTCGTGGATATCGGCGATAACGTCCGGCTGCGTCAGGTTCAGCAGGTCGTTATTGCCCTTGAGGTCCCTGTCCCAGTCGGCGAAGCGCGCGCCGCGGAAGTCGGCCTCCTCCAGGCCGAGCTGCTGGATCATGGTCCCCATCGCGCCGTCAAGCACCAGGATGCGTTCCGCCGCCGCCGCCTCCAGCGCTGCCGTGCTGTCTTTCGTCATTGCCTTCGATACCGCCTTTGGGCCGCCCGTTCCGGGACGCCGAGAGATATAGCCGCTTCCTCCGGACGCGCAAGCCGGGCCGCCGCGGCCGGGTGTCGGCAGGCAGCAAACATGCTAAGCGGACCCGGCTATGAAACTCCTCGCTGTCCTTGCCCGTATAGGCTTGCTCCTGCTCCGCCGCCGATGGGCGCCCGGCAAGCGGCGCACGCCCGGTCGCAGGCATATGCCCGCGCCGGAGGCCGGCAGCGTCATCGCCGGCAAGGCATGGGTGACGGATGGCGACAGCCTCCGGGTCTCCGGCCACAGGGTCCGCTTCTCCGGCCTTGATGCGCCGGAACTGGACCAGTGGGCGAAACACCGGGACGGCTATTGGTTCAAGCACGGCAAACGGGTCAAGCGCGCGCTCATCCGCGCGGTCGGCGGCCGGCATGTCGAGGTATCCGTGAAAGGGATCGATCGGCATGGCCGTGTGCTGGGCCGCGTAACTTGCGACGGCAAGGATGTCGGCGCCTGGCTCGTCCGCAACGGCCACGCCGTCGCCGCTTACGGAGACCTCTACAAGGGCGTCGAACAAGAAGCCCGCCGGGAGAAGCGAGGCCTCTGGAGCCACGAGGTCGCCTTCGACCCGCGGTATTGGCGGCGCAAGCAGGAGAAGCGGGGACGACAGAGGGACGAGGACGGACGCGACCTCTGAAATTGGCTCCTGGTCATTTGGCAGACCTTACTTCGACTGGAACAACCGCCGGTCCCACCACACCGGCGTCTCCAGTGATACCTGCATATCGCGGAATTCGGGGTTAAGGCTGTTGATGACGGCGTTGCGCTCCATGCGCGCCACGAGCGAGGGAACGAACAGGACCAGACTGCGCTTCTCCGTATACCAGGCGGCCGCCAAGCGGCGCGGCGCCCGACAATCCGGTCTGTCCCAGCCCGGCACGATGTCGGGCGTCGCCACCTCGTAGGAAGCCCCTCTCGGGATCGCGGCTTCCACGAAGTGCTGGTTGCCGGGCAGAATCCCGTTCCACTGGACCAGCTTTTCGAGCATGGCCGCCGCGTAGCCTTCGCAGGCATAGACCACCGCTGCCCCGGCCTCATGCCACCGGCCCGAAACCCTCCGGGCGCCTTCCGCGCTCCAGACCGGGAACCGGCCCTCCGGGTCACCGATCCGGAAGACCCGGATCGTCTCCGGCAGCCTGCGCGGTCCGGTCAGGGCGAAACGCCTCGGCCCGCCGGATAAGATTCAGGACCGCATCCGCTCCCGCCGGGCCGGACCTCGCCATGTCGAACGGCGTCTCCCCCTCCAGCAGGGGATGCGGGCGCGTCATGAAGGCTTCCACCCGCTCGCGGTCGCCGCGGTATGCGCGGGCCGCGGCGACCGCAACGCGGGCGATTTCATAGAGCCGCCCGCTGTGCTCCGTGGACAGCCTGCCGGCTTTCCGCGCCCGCCTGAAGGTCGCTTCCGGCACGACGGGTCCCACGATCCGGTTCCTGTCGCCTCCGAACGCGTCGGCTATCGCTGCAACTGCAGCGGGCCGGAGACCGCCGGCAACGTGGTGCGCGAGACTCACATCGCTGCAATCGTCCGGATCCGTGATGGCGAGCAACCTTGCCATGCCGGCGGTTTCGCCCGCATCGGACGGCGAAAAGACGGTGCCGGGACTCACGGGATTCGAAGCGGCGGCAGCCGGGCTTGCCATCAATAACCTCCTCGGCAGTCGTCATATGACGACAATAGGACGATCGAATGACGCGATCCGAAAGCAGCGTGAGGGTGTTCTTTGCGCCTCTGTGCGACGCCGCCGTTGCTGCCAGCGCCACGCTCAAGCATTTCCGGACTGCCCCGCATCGCGCCGGGGTCTGGGAAATCCGCTGGTCAAACCGTCGATATGTTCGTGCAGATCGGGAGGGATATCCTGCCAAAGAGGATCGAGCACGAACCGCACACCTTCCCGGCGCGCAAATTTCGCCGCTGGAACGAAATCCGAATCGCCGGAAACGAGAATGATAATGTCCGCGTGGCGTTTGAGAGTAAGCGACGCAATATCCAGCCCGATTCGCATATCGACTCCCTTTTGCCGCAAGGCAGGCGAGAAGTCCTCATCGGTCAAATCGATGATTGTGCGTCGTCTATTCAGAAGCGCCTTCTGCGGCTCGGCATTCAGAATCCAAGCTCGATTTCTGTCTCTTGTTACCTCTCCCAGCCGGACGGCCACATTCGGGGTCCTGCGCAGCGCGGCGAACAACTGTTGGTGAAAGCGAGCTTGTTCCGTTCGGGCATAGTCAATTGCAGAATTGCTCACGGGCTTATGCGCTTTTCTATCGTATGGTCGCGCATCGTAATAGAAGGTACGATATAGTAGCTGAAAAGAATTCGAAACCTTGTATATCTCGTTTAGCTGTTCCAAATGACTCCGAACCAATTGCCTTACTGACCCGGCTACAGCTTTCGGATCGTCAGAAGCGATGTCCGGCCGCACGGTGGGCAATCGCTTAAGGAAGTAACCACCGTCAATGAGAATCGCCGACTTAACCATAAGAACCGAATCCGGTGGCGCTCTACTGCAACGCCAAAGGAAAGCCCCCCGGGTTTGGCCTCGTTCATGATTGCCAACCCCGATGCCGGGGCGGAAACGAGGCGTACTGCCGAGGGGCGGATATGGACACTGTAGTGCGGCGTCCTGGGAGCGTCAACTCCGTCGGGCGAATCCGATCAACCCCCCGCCTTCCTCCGCAACTCGTAGAGGTCGATCAGCTTCAGCGCGTCGGCGGCGTCCATGCGGCCGAGCGGGCCGTCGCTGTAGCTGGAGACCTCGACCCTGCCCTCGCCGTTGAGGATGAACTCGGAGGGCTGGACGATGCTGCGGCGCTCCTCCCACCAGGCGCCGATGCGGTCCCCGTCCGCCCGCGTCATGCCGTAAGCGAAGGGGAAGCTCTTGCCGTCGGCGAGCTTGCGGGCGTTGTCCTCATCGTCCACGCTGCCGGCGAGGATGGAGACGCCGCGCGCCTCGAATTCCGGCCATAATTCCTGAAAGCCGTCCAACTGACGGCGGCAATAGGGTCACCAGTGGCCGCGGTAGAACAGCACCACCTTCCAGGCGCCCGGCATATCCGCGGGCACGTCCGCCGGCCCCCGGTCCAGCAGGGTCAGCGACAGGGTCGGAAACGCGGCGCCGATGCCCAGCTTCTCGCCCATGGGGTTCCCCTCTCTCTATCCGGACGCGGACCATCCTGACATGGGCGCGGCGGCGGGGCAATCGCCCTCAGCCCGTCCTCAGCCCGCCGCGTCGCAAGTCCGTGTCGGCAGGCCGGGCCCGCCGGCGCGGGCGCTGCGGCGCTCGAACAGCAACACATCGCGCCACACGCCGTCCAGATGGCCGTAGCGCTCCCGGTAGCCGACCTCGCGAAAGCCGCATTTGCGGTGGAGCGCGATGCTGGGCGGGTTCGCAGCCATGATCTGCGCCTGGAGCGTCCAGTAGCCTTCCGCCTCCGACGCCGCGATCAGCCCCTGCAGCAGGGCGGTTCCGGCCCCCGACCGTTGCGCGCGTTCATCGACATAGACGCTGACCTCAGCGACGCCGGCCGCGCCTCACGTATCCGGCGCGGGCGTCAGCGCCGCCCAGCCGACCGCGCGGCCGTCGCCGCCGCGCACGACCAGCCGGCCGACGGCCAGATGGCCCCTGTCCCACGCCTTCCAGCTCGGCGGGTTCTTCATGAAGGCGGCAACGCCCGTCCTCAGGCCTGCGCGGTAAATCGCGCGGACCTCGGGCCAGTCGCTGTCCCGCATCGCGTCGATGGCGATCATCGGCCGGGTCCCGTCGACTCCTGCGGCGGCATTGCCGGCCGTTCTGTGCGCCCGTCTGTCCGGCCGGTCAAGGGGCTGCGACGGCGCTTGACTCGGCCGTTCATGGAACAAATAATGAACTAATGTTGCCGGTATTCCCCCGGAAAAACCCCGCCGCCCTGGCTGCGCTGCGCCAGCGGGTCGCGCTGCTGGAGCGCCGGACGGCGGTTGCAGAGCCGGCGGGGGGCGGGGCGGCCTGGCGGCCCGGCGGCCTGGATGCGGCCTTGCCGGCAGAGGGGCTGGCGCCGGGCGGGCTGCATGAGGCGGCGGGCGCAGCGCCGGGGGACGGGCCGGCGGCGGCAGCCTTCCTCGCCGCGCTCCTCGCCCGGCTCCGGCGCCGGGACGGGCGGCGCGCCGTGCTGGTCTGCCAGAGCCGGACGAGCCCCTTCGGCCGGCTCTACGGGCCGGGCTGGCGGGAATTCGGCCTCGAACCGGCGGACCTGCTGCTGCTCTCCGCCCGCCGCGACCGGGATGTCGCCTGGGCGATGGAGGAGGGGCTGCGGAGCGCCGCCCTGGCGGCGGTGATGGGCGAGACGGAAAGCCTCGATTTCACCCGGAGCCGCCGGCTTGCACTCGCCGCCCGCGAGAGCCTGACCCCCGCCCTGCTGCTGCGCCGGGACGGCCTCGCGCCCGCAAGCGCCGCCGCCTCGCGCTGGCGGGTCGCGGCGCTGCCCCCGGACCGGGCCGACCCGTTCGACGCCGCCGCGCCCGGCCCGCCGCGCTGGCGCCTGGAGCTGCTGCGCTGCCGGGGCGGACGGCCTGCAACATGCGATGTGGAGTGAAATCGTGAGACGGCTGATTTCGATATGGCTGCCGCGCTGGCCGATCGACCGGCTGCGCCGCGCGCGGCGGCCCGCTGTCGCGCCTTCGCGCAGGCCGCCGGCTGAGCCGGTCCCCTTCGCGCTCACCGCGCCCGGCCGCCACGGCGCGGTGCTGACAGCGGTCAACCGGCAGGCCGGGGCCGAGGGGCTCGCGCCCGGCATGCGGCTCGCCGACGCCCGCGCCCTGCTGCCCCGCCTCGCCGTTGCCGACGCCCGGCCGGCGCAGGACCGGCGCGGGCTCGAACGCCTCGCGCTCTGGTGCAACCGCTTCACGCCCTGCTGCGCGGTCGATGGTGAGGACGGCCTGCTGCTCGATATAGCCGGCGCCGACCACCTCTTCGGCGGTGAGGCGGCGATGGCGGCGGAGGTGGAGGCGCGCCTTGCGGGCCTTGGCTTCGAGGCGCGGACAGGCCTTGCCGATACGCCGGGCGCCGCCTGGGCGCTCGCCCGCTTCGGCGGGGCGGGCTGCCGCATCGCCGCGCCCGGCGCCACCCTTGCCGCGCTCGGCCCGCTGCCGGTCGAAGCGCTCAGGATCGCGCCCGGGGACGCCCGCCTGCTGCGCCGCCTGGGCCTCACGACCGTCGGCGCGGCGGCGGCCCTGCCGCGCGCGGCGCTCGCGCGTCGATTCAGGGGCCGGGAGGAGGGCGAGGCCGTGCCGGAACGTCTCGACCGCGCGCTCGGCCGCCGCCCCGACCCGGTGGCGTCCCTGCCGCCGCCGCCCGCCTGCCTTGCGCGCCTGGCCTTCCCGGAGCCGCTGATCGACCTCGCCGGGCTGGAGGCGGCGCTCGCCCGGCTTGCCGAAGACCTCTGCGCCTCGCTGGAGCGGGACGGGCTCGGCGCGCGGACCCTTGCTCTGCTGTGCTGCCGGGTGGATGGCGGCGCGGCCCGGCGCGGCGTCTCGACCGCGCGCGCCACCCGCGACGCCGCGCATCTTGCGCGCCTGTTCGCCGGAAAGATCGAGACCGTGGACCCCGGCTTCGGGATCGACGCGATGGCGCTCCACGCCGTGCGCGCCGAGCCGCTTGCGCCCGCGCAATTCCGGCTGGCGGAGGGCGGGCGCGGCGACGGAGAGCTCGGCCCGCTGATCGACCGGCTGCTGGCCCGTCTCGGGGAGGAGGCGGTCTTTCGTCTCGAACCGGTCGAGAGCCACCTGCCGGAACGCGCCGAACGACGGATGGCGCCCGGCCGGGAAGGCGCGGCCTGGCCCGTGCGCCCGGGCCTGCCGCCGCGCCCCTTTCGCCTGTTCGACCCGCCCGAGCCGGTGGAGGCCGTGGCCGAGGTGCCGGACGGGCCGCCGGCGCTGTTCGCCTGGCGCCGGTTGCGCCGCCGCGTCGCCCGCGCCGAGGGCCCCGAACGCATCGAGCCGGAATGGTGGACTGCGGGCCCGGAGGACAGGCCGCGCGACTATTACCGCGTCGAGGACGCGGAAGGCCGGCGCTACTGGCTGTTCCGCGCCGGCCTCTACCGGGACGCCGGCGACAAGGAGCCGCCCCGCTGGTATATCCACGGGCTCTACGGATGAGCGGCGTCCCTTACGCGGAATTGCAGGCGGTCAGCAATTTCAGCTTTCTCAGTGGCGCCTCCCATGCGGAGGAGCTGGTGGAGGAGGCCGCGCGGCTCGGGCTCGCGGCCATCGGCATCGCGGACCGCAACACGCTCGCCGGCGCGGTGCGCGCCCATATGGCGGCGAAGCGGGCCGGCATCCGCCTGCTGACCGGCGCGCGGCTCGACCTTGCCGACGGCGCCTCGCTGCTCTGCTATCCCCGCGACCGCGCCGCCTGGGGCCGCCTCTGCCGGCTGCTCACGCTCGGCCAGCGCCGCGCGGCCAAGGGCGAATGCGTGCTGCGCCGGGAGGACCTGATTGCCCATGCCGAGGGGCAACTGCTGGTCGCACTGCCGCCGAAGCATCTGTGCGAGGGCTTCGAGGCGGAGCTCGCCGGGCTCTGCCGCGCGCATGACGGGCCGCTCTACCTCGCCGCGCACATGCTCTACCGGGGCGGCGATCGCGCCCGCCTCAGCCGCCTGGCGGCGCTGGCGGAGCACGCCGGCGCGCCGCTCCTCGCCACCAACGACGTTCACTACCACCGCCCCGAGCGCCGGCCGCTTCAGGACGTGCTGACGGCCATTCGCGAGCATGTCACCGTGGCGGAAGCGGGCCGGCGTCTCGCCGCCAATGCCGAACGACACCTCAAGGACGGCGCCGAAATCGCACGGCTCTTCCGGGGCCATGAGGACGCGGTTGCGCGCAGCCTCGAAGCCGTCTCGCTTTGCACATTCAGCCTGGACGAACTTGCCTATGAATATCCCGACGAGCCGGTGCCGGCCGGCAGCACGCCGCAGCGGCATCTGGAGGCGCTCGCCTGGAAGGGCGCGGCCTGGCGCTATCCGGACGGCGTCCCGGAGAAGGTCGCCGCCGCGCTCCGGCACGAGCTCGGGCTGATCGGCGAACTGGACTACGCGCCCTATTTCCTCACCGTCCACGACATTGTGCGCTTCGCCGACGGCGAGGGCATCCTCTGCCAGGGGCGGGGCTCGGCGGCGAATTCAGCGGTCTGCTACTGCCTCGGCATTACCGCCGTCGATCCGGCCCGCATTGACCTCCTGTTCGAACGCTTCATCTCCCGCGAACGCCGCGAGCCGCCCGATATCGATGTCGATTTCGAGCATGAGCGGCGCGAGGAGGTGATCCAGTACATCTATGAGCGCTATGGCCGCGAGCGCGCCGGGATCGCCGCCACCGTCATCTCCTACCGCGCCCGCAGCGCCGTGCGCGATGTCGGCAAGGCGATGGGGTTGTCGGAAGACACTGCCGCCGCGCTCGCCGCCGCCGTCCGCGACATGCGCCGCGAGGGCGTTCCCGAACAGAGGCTCCGCGAGGCCGGGCTCGACCCCGCCGATCCGCTGCTGCGCCGGACCGTCGCGCTGGCAACCGAACTGCAGGGCTTCCCCCGCCACCTCTCGCAGCATGTCGGCGGCTTCGTGCTGACCCGCGGCCGGCTCGACGAGACCGTGCCCGTCGGCAATGCGGCGATGAAGGAGCGCACCTTCATCGAATGGGACAAGGACGACCTGGAGGCGCTCGGCCTGATGAAGGTCGATGTGCTGGGCCTCGGCATGCTGACCTGCATCCGCAAGGCCTTCGAACTGCTGGCGGCGCACAAGGATATGGCGCTCACGCTCGCCGCCGTGCCGGCGGAGGACAGGCAGGTCTGGGACATGATCTGCCGGGCCGACACCATCGGCGTCTTCCAGATCGAAAGCCGGGCGCAGATGAACATGCTGCCGCGGCTCAGGCCGCGCAGCTTCTACGACTTGGTGATCGAGGTGGCCATCGTGCGCCCCGGCCCGATCCAGGGCGATATGGTGCATCCCTATCTGCGCCGGCGGGACGGGCTGGAGGAGGTGGACTATCCGGCTCCGTCTCCGGAGCACGGGGCCCCGGACGAGCTGCGCCGGGTGCTGGAGAAGACGCTCGGCGTGCCGCTCTTCCAGGAACAGGCGATGCGCGTCGCCATGGAGGCGGCGAAGTTCACGCCGGACGAGGCCGATGCGCTGCGCCACGCCATGGCGACTTTCCGCAAGCGCGGCACGCTCGGCCTGCTCCGGGACCGGATGGTGGGCCGCATGACCGCGCGCGGCTACGACCCGGAACTGGCGGCGCGCTGCTTCCGCCAGATCGAGGGTTTCGGGGATTACGGTTTCCCCGAGTCCCACGCCGCGAGCTTCGCGCTCCTCGCCTGGGTCTCCTCATGGCTCAAGGGCCGCCACCCGGAGGTCTTCGCCTGCGCGTTGCTGAATGCGCAGCCGATGGGCTTCTACGCCCCGGCCCAGATCGTGCGCGATGCCCGCGAACACGGGGTGGAAGTGCGCCCGGCGGATGTCCATGCAAGCGGTTGGGACAACAGCCTGGAGCGTATGGCGGGCGGGGGTCATGCGCTCAGGCTCGGCCTGCGCCAGATAGGCGGCCTGCGCAAGGAAGACGCCGAGTGCCTCCTCAGCGTCCGCGGCGCGCGGCCCTGGCCGGATATCGCCGCCATGCAGCGCGAGACCGGGATCGGGGCCGCCGCCATCGAAACGCTGGCCGCCGCCGACGCCTTCGGTTCCATGGGGCTGGACCGGCGCGGGGCGCTCTGGCAGGCCCGCGCCTTGCCGAAGGCGCCGCCACTGCCTCTTTTCGAGGCGGCGGGCAGACCCGCCGAGGGTGCGGAACCGCCGGCCTTACTGCCTGCCATGATGCCGGGCGAGGAGGTCGTCGAGGACTACCGCACGCTCAGGCTCTCGCTCCGGGCGCATCCGCTCGCCTTCCTGCGCGCGCGCCTGGGCAGGAAAGGCGCGCTTGCAGCCGGGGCGATTGCAACCGCGCGCGACGGGCAGCGCGCGGCCGCCGCCGGCCTCGTGCTGGTCCGCCAGCGCCCCGGCAGCGCGAGCGGCGTCATCTTCATGACGCTGGAGGACGAAAGCGGCGTCGTGAATATCGTGGTCTGGCCGCGCGTGCTGGAGAGCTTCCGCAAGGCGGTTCTGGGCGGGCGCCTCGTGCTGGTCCGGGGCCGCGTCCAGAGCGCTGCCGGCATCGTCCACCTCGTCGCCGACCGGCTGGAGGACCTGACCGGCTGGCTGGACCTGCTGACGCCGGACGGCGAAACCGGGCCGCCTTCCGCCGGTCCCGTCGCCTTCCCCTCGCGCCATCCGCGCAACCTCCGCACGATCCCGAAATCGCGCGACTTCCGGTGAGGCAGGTTCGCGAAACGCTGTGTGGCGGCGGCATCGACGATATGCAGGACTATCGGAGCCGGAACGACCGAAAAAACGACGCGATGATCCCGGACATGATGACGATGCTGATTGCAACCGCCGGCATAGTTGTGATTCTGGGCACGCTGATCGTCAGTCTTTTCCTCTGGTTGCGCGCCGACATGCACCATATGCGCAACGAACTCAAAGCCGACATCAACGCGCTCGACACGAAAGTGGCCGATCTGGGCGAACGCATGGCGCGGGTCGAAGGGAAGCTCGAGCATTACATCACCCGGCAGAACGTGCCGCCGCCGGCCGCCGCCGAATAACCCGGCAAGCGGGCCGCGGATTCCCCTGCCGAAACCGCTTATACCGGCGGTCTTTGATTGGAACCGATGGCGGAGCTGCCTCCACCGTCGCCCCGGACGCCGGCTCAGCCCAGCAGCCGCTTCAGTTCGTAAAGCCGCTCCAGCGCCTCCCTCGGGCTGAGGGAGTCGGGGTCGAGGGCGGCGAGAGCCCGGTCCGCTTCCGACGGCTCCGCTGCGGGGTGCGGATTGCGGGCGGCGGCGAAGAGCGGCAGATCCTCGGCGAGCCGCGCGATGGCGCCGCCCTGCTCGCCGGTTTCCAGCAAACGCAACACCTCCTCGGCCCTCTCCACCACGGCGCGCGGCAGGCCCGCAAGCCGGGCGACATGGATGCCGTAGGAGCGATCCGCCGCGCCCGGCGCGACCTCGTGCAGGAACACGACGGAGCCCTGCCATTCCTTGACCCGCATGGTGCGCAGCGCCAGCCGGTCGAGCTTGCCGGCGAGCAGGGTCAACTCGTGGTAATGCGTCGCGAACAGCGCCCGGCAGCGGCAGGCCTCGTGAAGCTGCTCCACCACCGCCCAGGCGATGGAGAGGCCGTCGAAGGTGGCCGTGCCGCGCCCGATCTCGTCGAGGATCACCAGCGAGCGTTCGCCTGCCCGGTTCAGGATCGCGGCCGTCTCGACCATCTCGACCATGAAGGTCGAACGGCCGCGCGCAAGGTCGTCGGATGCGCCGACGCGGCTGAACAGGCGGTCCACCGCCCCGATATGCGCGCGGTCCGCCGGCGCGAAGCTGCCCATCTGGGCGAGGATGGCGATGAGCGCGTTCTGGCGCAGAAAAGTGCTCTTGCCGGCCATGTTCGGGCCCGTCACCAGCCAGAGCCGCCGATCCGGCGAGAGGTCGCAGCCATTCGCCACAAAGGGCTCGTCCAGCGCCGCCTCGACCACCGGGTGGCGCCCGCCCTCGATCTCGAAGGCGAGGCTGTCATCCACCAGCGGGCGGCTCCAATTGCATTCGACCGCAAGGGTTGCGAGCCCGGAGGCGGCGTCGAGCAGGGCGAGCGCGCCCGCCGCCGCTGCGATCTCGCCGCCCCGTTCCAGCACATCGGCCGCAAGGCGTTCGAATATGGCGAGTTCGGCCGCAAGCGCCTGTTCGGCCGCGCCGGCGATCTGCGCTTCCAGCCGGCCGAGCTCGACCGTGGTGAAGCGCATGGAATTGGCCATGGTCTGGCGGTGGATGAAGGCGTTGTCGGCCATGAGGCGCCCGGAGGCGGCCTGCGTCACCTCGATGAAATATCCGAGGATGTTGTTGTGGCGGATCTTGAGCGAGGCCGCACCCGTCTCGGCCGCATAGCGCGCCTGCAGGCCCGCCACGGTCTTGCGGCTGTCGTCGCGGAGCGCGCGCAGCCGGTCGAGTTCGCCGTCATGGCCGGCGGCCACGAACCCGCCGTCGCGCGCGGCAAGGGGCAGGTCGGGACCGAGTGCGGCCGCCAGCGCCGCAGCCGTCTCCTCATGACCCTGGAGCGCCGCGCAGGCCTCCGCCAGCAAAGGCGGCGGGGCGTTGAACAGGCCGGTGATCTCGCCCGCCAGGGCGAGCGCATCGCGAATGGCCGCGAGGTCGCGCGGGCCGCCGCGGCCGAGCCCGAGCCGCGAGAGCGCGCGCTCTATATCCGGCGCGCGCCCAAGCCGGCCGGCGAGGTCCCGGCGCAACCGGTCCTCGCGGCAAAGCCGGTCCACGGCGTCGTGGCGGGCCGCGATTGCCGCCGGGTCCGTGAGCGGCGCAGCGAGCCATGCCGCCAGCAGCCGGCCGCCGGCCGCGCTTCGCGTCCAGTCGATCGCGGCGAGCAGGCTGCCCCGGCGCTCGCCGGCGAGCGTTGCGGTCAGCTCCAGATTGCGCCTAGTCGCAGGGTCGATCTCCAGCGCCTGGCCGGGGCCCGCGGACCGGGGCGGCTCCAGGCGCGGCAGGCGGCCCTTCTGCGTGAGTTCGAGATAATCGACCAGCACGCCACAGGCGGCGGTCTCCGCGCGGCCGAAACGCCCGAACCCCTCCAGCGTCGCCACGCCGAAGGCCGCCAGCAGGCGCCGGCGCGCATTCTCGCTGTCGAAGCGCGCGGCAGGCAGCGGCGTCAGCGCGCCGTCGAAGGCGGTGGTGTCCAGCAGCCGCTCCGGCAGCACCAGTTCGGAGGGCTCGACACGCGCCAGCAGCGCCGGCAGGTCCGCCAGGGCAATGTTCTCGACCCGGAATTCGCCGGTGGACATATCGGCCCAGGCGAGCGCCGCCGCGCCGCCCGCCTCCGCCAGCACCGCCAGGTAGTTGTGCCGACGCGCGTCCAGCAGCGCGTCTTCGGTCAGCGTGCCCGGCGTGACCAGCCGCACCACCTCACGCGCCACCACCGCGCCGCCGCCGCGCTTGCGCGTCTCGGCCGGGTCCTCGGTCTGCTCGCAGATGGCGACCTTGAAACCCTTGCGGATCAGCCGCTCCAGATAGGCCTCATGCGCGCGGACCGGCACGCCCGCCATCGGGATGTCCTCGCCGTCATGGCGCCCGCGCCTGGTGAGCGCGATGTCGAGCGCGGCCGCAGCCTTGACGGCGTCCTCGAAGAACAGTTCGTAGAAATCGCCCATCCGGTAGAACAGCAGATAGCCCGGATGCTCGTCGCGAATGGCGAGATATTGCGCCATCATCGGCGTGTTGCCGGCGGGTCGGGCTTGTTTCATCGGCAGCAGGCGGCCTTTCGGCGGATCGGCCGCCACAGCATTCCGCATCCCGCCCGTTTCGCCAATGCCGAAGCGCAACGAGGTGCTCATCGGCCTTTTGATAGGCTATGCTCGCGGCCCGATTCCGACGCGGGGCCGGAGGCCCGAGGGGGGTAACAGGATGGATTTCGGCTTCAGCATTCCGCACAGGGGGCCGCTCGCCAATGCGGCCGACCAGAAGCGCCTGGCGCAGACCGGCGAGCGCCTCGGCTACGCGGCGCTTACCGTCTCGGACCACATCGTCATCCCGCGCGACATCGAGTCGAAATACCCCTATTCGGAAACAGGGGACTTTCCCGGCAGCCGGTCGGGCGAGGCGCTGGAGATGATCGCGCTGCTCACCTTCCTCTGCGGCGTGACGGAAAAGGCGCGGCTGATTACCTCCGTCATGGTGCTGCCGCACCGCAATCCGGTGCTGGCGGCGAAGCAGCTTGCGACGGCAGACCTGCTGAGCGGCGGGCGCGTCACGGTCGGCTGCGGGGTGGGCTGGATGCGCGAGGAGTTCGAGGCGGTGGGCCTGCCGCCCTTCGATGAGCGCGGCCGGGTCGCAGACGAATATCTCCGCGTCTTCAAGGCGGTCTGGACCCAGGACCCGGCAAGCTTCGCCGGCGACTATGCGAATTTCTCCAATGTCTCGACCCTGCCCCATCCGGCGCAGAAGCCGCATCCGCCGCTCTGGATCGGCGGGGAAAGCCGGCCGGCGCTTCGCCGCGTCGCAGCGCTCGGCGACGCCTGGTATCCCATCGGCAACAATCCGCGCGCCATGCTCGACAGCCTGGAGCGTTATCGCGACCGGCGCGACCTCCTGTTCCGCACAGCGGAGGAAGCGGGCCGCGATCCTTCGACCATCGGGCTCGCCTATTCCGCGCCCTGGCATTTCGAGGAGGCAGCGGATGACGGCCGGGGCGGGCGGCGCTTCCTGACCGGCAGCGCGGAGGAGCGCGCCGCCGACCTCCGCGCGCTCGGCGAACTCGGCGTTACCAGCGTCTTCCTGAATTTCGCCGCGCGCTCCGTCGAGCGCACCGAAGAGCGCCTCTCCCGCTTCGCCGAAGAGGTCATGCCCCTGCTCGGGGGATAGCAGGCGATATTCGACAGCCGACAGCATGCTTTACCCGCAAGGCGCGCGGGAAGACAGCGCAGCGAATCGTCCCGCTGCCAATTCGAATTTCAGCGCCTCGATGCCGAAAGCACGGACGAGCCCGGCGCGCCGCACCATGCCGAGGCGTGCGAGCACGGCTATGGACGCCCCGTTTTCCGGCAGCGCGAAGGCGACGATCTCCGGCAGCGCCAGCCGGTCGAAACCGTAGGCCAGCGCGGCGCGCGCGCCTTCGCTCGCATAGCCCTGGCCCTGCGCATCCGGGTCGATCAGAAACAGAAGCTCGGTCTCGCCGATGTCCGGCAGCCATCTGAGTCCCAGATGTCCGACAAGGCGGCCCGAGGCGCGTTCGACGGCTGCCCAGGGGCCGTAACCGTCGCGCTCCCACGCCTCGCGGAACGCCGCGACGGTCGCATCGGAGCGCCGCGCAGCTTCCACCGGGTCCACCGTATGGCTCGGCAGGAAGCGCGTCGCGCCGGGCTTGCGGCGGACCGCCCGATAGGCTGGCCCGTCGCCGTCTTCAAACGGACGCAGCAGCAGGCGGGCGGTCTCGATCGCAGTCATATCTGCGCTCCGTTCGTCACTCCCGGGAAAACCCGCCGGATACATACATCTCATTGCCGCGTTCCATACCGCCTTTCGCTGTCCCTTGCGCCTCCCAATTTGTCTTCCCGGCCCCCGGACCGGAACCTGAACGGGCAAGGGTTATACCAGCGGTCGTTGACAGGCCCCCATGACGGGTTTGACGCCCGCCGCCCCGATCGCCCTCCTTCGACAGGCTCAGGACAAGCTCTTCCGTCATACCCGGAACAAGTCCGGGGCGACGATGTGAGGCCTGATGCGCTTTATGGGTCCATAGTCGAGGCCGTTGGTATTACCCCGTCCAGATCTCCCGGTTCCGGAACACCCGTTTCAGGAGTTCCGCCTCGTCGGTCATGATCCCGTCGACGCCAAGATCGAGAAGGCGGTTCATGTCCGCCTCCTCATTGATGGTCCATACATGCACCGGCAGGCTGCGGGCGTGCGCGGCCGCCATGAACGCGCGGTCGATCACCGGGACTCCATAGCGCTGCGGCGGGACCTGTACGCAATTGGCCGCAAATCCGCCGAGAGGCAGGGTATGGCCCGCCAGCCAGAGGCGAACGACTTCGGCCGTGCCCATCGAGGTGCAAAGCCGGTCGCCGGCCGCGGCCCGGATGCGGCGAAGGCGCCGGCTGGACTCCGATCCCACGCAAACCCGGTCCCACGCATCGGTATCCCGGAGCACGTCAAGCAGGGGTTCGACAGCGCTGTCCTGCTTCGGGTCTATGTTCACCCGCAGATCGTCCCAGGCCGTCAGCAGTTCCTGAAGGCGCGGGATCCGCTCCCGCCCACCGACGCGGACGCGGCGAAGCTCCGGCCAGTTCATTTCCGAGAGGGCGCCGCGCCTGTCCGTGAGGCGGTCCAGGCGGCTGTCGTGAAACACGACCAGGACATTGTCGGCGGTGGCGTGAACATCGGTCTCGACAATCCGGTAGCCGAGCGCGACCGCGGCGGCGAAGGCGGCCATCGTGTTCTCGGGATGCCGGGCGGAATAGCCGCGATGCGCAATTGCGGCCGGCAGGGGATAGCCGGGATGGCGGAGAAACGGATGCAGGTCGCGTGTCATGTCCTCGTCCCCCGGACGGTCGGAGTGGCTCCCGCAAGGATAAGACCCGATCCGGGTCCGGCGGAATTGGCGTAATACCAACGGCCTCGATTTGGGACTCACCGGCGAATGCCGCCCGGTTTCTCCTTTTTGCGTCGATCCGCCCGGCGCCCCCGCCTCTCCTCATCCTGAGTAGCGGCTGCGTCAGCAGGCGCGTATCGAAAGGCTTGTCCTGAGCCTGTCAAAGGGGACGGTCCCGCCGGTGGCGCGTCCCTCGATACGCGGCTGGCGCCGCTACTCGGGATGAGGACAAAGGACCGTGGCTACGGCAGGGAGGCGCCGCGCCATCGGTTCCGATCAATGACTGCTGGTATAAGCTGGCGTGGACCGGTATGCGGGGATCGGGAGGCAGCAGTATGGCAGGACCCTGGCGCGGCGTTTGGCCGGTCGTGCCCACCGTCTTCACGGAGACGGGAGAGCTCGACCTCGAGGGCCAGAAGCGGGTGCTCGACTGCATGGCGGACCAGGGCCCGGACGGGCTCTGCATCCTCGCCAACTATTCCGAGCAGTTCCTGATTTCCGACGAGGAGCGCGAGACCCTGGCCCGGACAAGCCTCGAGCATGTCGCGGGCCGCCTGCCGGTCATTGTCGCCGCCTCGCATTTCTCGACCCGGATCGTGGTGGAGCGCTGCCGGCGGGCGGCGGAGCTCGGGGCGGCGATGGTCATGCTGATGCCGCCCTATCACGGCACGGGGCTCAGAGGCACGGAAGCGCAGACTTACGAACAATTCGCGCGGGCCGCCGAGGCGGGCCTGCCGATCATGGTGCAGGATGCGCCGCTTTCCGGCGTGGAGCTCTCCGTGCCCTTCCTCGCACGGCTGGCGCGGGAGATCGCCGGGGTCGCTTATTTCAAGATCGAGACGCCGCAGGCCGCGGCGAAGCTGCGCGCGCTCATCCTGGCGGGCGGCGCAGCGATAGAAGGGCCGTTCGACGGCGAGGAGGCGATCACCCTCATGGCCGACCTCGACGCCGGCGCCACCGGCACCATGCCGAGCGCGCTCCTGCCCGACCTGCTGAAGCCCGTGGTGGACGCCCACCGCGACGGCCGCCGCGGGGAAGCCGCCGCCGCCTACGCCCGCGTGCTGCCGCTCATCAACTACGAGAACCGCCAATGCGGCCTCCGTGCCTCGAAGGCCGCCATGAAGGCCGGCGGCGTCATCCGCTCCGACCATGTCCGCGCTCCCCTCGCGCCGCTGGAGCCGGAGGTGCTGGAAGGCCTGCTGGAGCTGGCGCGGCCGCTGGACCTGCTGGCGCTGCGCTGGGGGCTTTGAGAGGCATCGGCCGGTCCGCCCGAACCCTTGATTGACTGTAAACTACAGTTTACATTCCGGGCATGATCGAAATCGTCGAAAGCTCTACCTTCAGGAGGTGGCTTCGCGATTTGCGGGATCGGGGCGCGGTTGCCCGGATCAATGCACGACTGCGGAACATATCGCTTGGAAATTTTGGCGATGCGAGGAACCTGGGCGGCAGCATATCCGAGATACGAATTCACTACGGGCCCGGCTACCGCCTCTATTTCATGCGCGACGGGACAACCGCAATCTTGCTTTGCGGGGGCGACAAGGACAGCCAGCAGCGAGACATCCCGCACGCCAGACGCATAGCGAAGGATTGGAGGCAGGCATGATCGAAACATTCACGCGATGGGACGCCGCAGCACATGTTCACAGCAACGAGGATGTGCGTCTGTATCTCGAAGCCTGCGCGGAGGAAGACCCGGGCGATGGCAGTCTGATCCGCGCGGCGTTGAACGACATCGCCCGCGCACAAAACATGAGCCTTCTTGCACGGGACGCCGGCATGACACGCGAGGGGCTCTACAAGGCGTTGTCCGAGAACGGAAACCCTACCTTCGCCACCGTCATGCGGATTACCCGCGCGCTGGGAATGCAGCTGCGTTTCACAACATAGTGCAATGCCGGGACGCAACCGGCCATGGCGCCCGCATTCAAGGGCTGGCGGCCGGCTCCTACCGCCCGGAGGCCGCCGATGACCGGGAGGCGATCGGTCGACTTCTGCGGGCAGCCTTTCCGACCTCCGCCGAGGCGCGGCTGGTGGAGCGGCTTTGCGAGGACGGGGATGTCGTGGGGCATGTGCTGTTTTCGAGGCTGCGCGCGCCTGCCTCCGCCCTTGCCCTTGCGCCGCTGGCGGTCCGTGCGGACCGGCGGCGGCAGGGCATCGGCGCGAGGCTCGTCGCAGCGGGACTCGACCGGGCGAAGGAGCAGGGCTGGCGGGCGGTCGTCGTGCTGGGCGACCCGGCCTATTACCGCCGCTTCGGCTTCCGCCCGGAGACCGTGCAGGGCATGGCGTCGCCCTATGCCGGCCCGGCGCTGATGGGGCTCGCGCTCGCGCCGGGCGGCCTCAGCGGACCGCGCATCGAGCACGCGCCCGCCTTCGCCTCACTGTAGCGCCCCGCCCGCTACCCCGCCCGGTGCGCCGCGAGCGCCTCCCAGTCGAAGGCGATGCCGTGGCCGGGGCGGTCCGGGGCGCGGGCGTAACCGTCCTCGACCGTCAGCGGGTCCGCCATGAACTTGTCGAGGCCGAAGGCGTGCCACTCCAGATAGGCCGCGTTCGGGGCGGCGGCCAGCAGGTGGATATGCAGGTCATGCGCGCCGTGGCTCATCACCGGCAGGCCGTTGGCCTCGGAGAGCCGGGCCACCTTCATGAAGGGCGTGACGCCGCCGCATGTGGTGAGATCGGGCTCCGGGAAATCGACCCCGCCGGCGCCGATCAGCGCGGCGAACTCGGCGAGCGTGTGGTGGTTCTCGCCCGCCGCCAGCGGCACCAGGCCCAGCGAGCGCAGATGCGCATAGCCGGCCGTATTGTCGGGCGCGATCGGCTCCTCCAGCCACACCAGGTCGAAGGGCTGCAGCTGGATCATGGCGCGCATCGCCTGCTCCACCCGCCAGGCCTCGTTGGCGTCCGCCATCAGCTCGATCTCGTCCGGCAGATGGTTGCGCATCGCCTCCACGCGGGCGATGTCTTCCGCGATGGTCGGGCGGCCGAGCCGCATCTTGACCGATCGGAAGCCTGCCTCGACGCTCGCCATGCCCCCTTCCAGCAGCCTGTCCACCGGGAAGTTGAGGTCGATATTGCCGGCATAGGCGCGGACTGCGGGATTCGCCCCGCCGAGCAGCCGCCAGAGCGGGCAGCCCAGCTTGTTGCCCTTCAGGTCCCAGAGCGCGACATCGACGGCCGCCATCGCGAAGCCGGTGGCCCCGCCCCGGCCGGCATAGTGGTGGCGCTTGTAGATGTCCCGCCAGATCGCCTCGATCAGGTCCGGGTCGCGGCCCTCGATGCTGGCGCGGAAGGAGCCGTCGCACATCGCCGCGATCGGGCCGCCCTGCCCTTCATGCATCACCGTGTAACCGACGCCCGACACGCCGTCGCTGTCGGTGATCCGCGCCGTCACCATGTCGAAGGCGGTCATAACGCCCGCCGCCGAGGCCTCCATCGCCACCGGCAGCGGCAGGCGGAACAGGTCGATTTCCAGCTTGTCGATCGTTGCCACGGGCCCGATTCCCCTCCTGCGCGTCCGGCGGTTCTGTTGGCGGGATAATTCACCATGCGCTATAGGGTGGCAACCGGAGGCCGAAGGGAGCCAGCGCCGATGCCCTACGATGCCGCACGCCTGCACGAGGTTCCCGACGACCCGCTCGCCGCCATTGACTATTGCTACGAGCAGGGATGGACGGACGGCCTGCCCGTGGTGCCGCCGGCGGCCGGGCGCGTGGAGGAGATGCTGGGCTATGAGGGCCGCCCGCCCGAGACGCCCATCGCCCGCCATCCCGCAACGGGCCTCGAATGCACCGTCCACGCCGCGGCGGTAAACGCCGTCATGGCCGGCTGCAAGCCCGAATATTTCCCGGTGCTGGTGGCGGCCTTCGAGGCCATGAACGAGCCCGGCTTCAACTTCCACGGCTCGACCGCCTCCACCGGCGGCTCGGCCCCGCTTCTGGTGGTCAGCGGCCCCGTCACCGACGACATCCAGATGAACTCGGACGTCAACCTGTTCGGCCCCGGCAACCGCGCCAATGCCTCCATCGGCCGCGCCGTGCGCCTCATCCTGATGAACGTCTTCCGGATGATCCCCGGCATTTCCGACAAATCGACCCAGGGCCATCCGGGCAAATTCGCCTTCTGCATCGCGGAGCGCAGCCGCGGCAATCCCTGGCCGCTGCTCTCAGAGGAGCAGGGCTATCCGGAGGGGATCAGCAGCGTCACGGTCTTCGCCGGCGGCGGCTTCTGCAATATCGAGAACCACGGCGGCAACACGCCGGAGCAGATCCTGGCGACGGTCGCCGACGCAATGGCGAATTACGGCTGCATCACGCTCGGCCAGTCCGTGGTGGTGATGGCGCCGGAGCATATGCGCATCCTCGCCGGCGCCGGCTGGACGCGCAGGCAGGCGCAGGAATATCTGTTCGCCCATGCGCGGCGCAGCGTCGAGGGCATGAAGTCCGTCGGCAAGCACCGCGACGTCGAATACGGCAGGCAGCACGGGGAGGAGGGCACGCACCCGCTGGCGGCAGACGGCCACTTCCATCGCGGCCTCGGCCCGGGCGACATCCTGATCCTCATGGGCGGCGGCGACGCCGGCGGCCATTCCAGCTTCATCCCCTCCTGGAGCCGCGGCCGCGGCTCGCTCATGCAGTCCAAGCCCATCGGCGTGTGCATCGACTGCGAGTAGGCGGGGAGCGAGGAAAACCATGACCGACACCCCGCAGTTGGACGACGACAAGGCCCGGAGCCTCAAGCGCCGTCCCGTAGACGATAGCGAAGACCGGGAAGGCGCGGTCGAGGACGACATGAAAGCGAAGTGGGCCGCTTTCCTTGCCATGGTCGAACCGCTGCGGCGTTCGACGGAAGAACGCGAGCATACGCCGGGCTGGGTGCTGATTCGTGAGGACCGCGACCGCGGCCACCGCCCCCATCTCGGCTTCTGATGGGTCGGACCGTAGGCACTCCCCCACTCCGGCCTGGATCGCCCGCGCCTCCCGGGGTGACAACCGGGGTTCCCGGCCGCAACATGCGGCCTCGATTGACGGGCGCGGATTGGGGCCCGGAATGACAACGGATTGGAGACGACAGGCATGCTTCTTTGCGACCCTACGGTTCCGGGGCCGGAGCGGAACCTCGCCCGCGCGGCGGCGCTGGCCGGGCTGGAGGGCCGGACCATTGGCCTCCTGGAGAACGGCAAGCTCAACGCCGTCTCGATGCTGCGGGAGACCGCCGCGCTCTTCGAGGAACGGCACGGCTGCACGGTCGTTCCGGTCTGGTCGAAGTGGAACGCGAGCGCGCCCGCGCCTGAAGAGACGCTGGCGGAGGCGGCGGACAAGGTCGATTTCCTGATAACGGGGCTCGGCGACTGAGGCTCCTGTTCGACGTGCAGTTTGCATGACGGCATCAGCTTCGAGCAGCTCGGGAAACGCGCGGCGGTCATCTGCACCGAACCCTTCGAGGTGACGGCGCGGAACATCGCCCGGACGCTCGGCCTCCCGGACTATCCCTTCATCATGGTCGAGCATCCCATCGGCAGCCGACGGCCGGACGAGATCAGGATTCTCGCCGAAGCGGCCTACCGCCAGGCCCTGCCGATCCTGACCGCGACGTGACCGCCACCGTTTATCCTGCGGCCAGGATCGTCACCATGAATCCGGCCCGGCCGCACGCCACCCATGTAGCGGTGCGGGACGGCCGGATACTCGGCGCCGGGATGCTGGAGGAGCTGGCCGGCTGGGGCGACTACCGGCTGGACGGGCGCTTCGCGGACAAGGTGCTGATGCCGGGCCTTGTGGAAGGCCACAGCCATGTCATGGAAGGCTCGCTCTGGGCCTATGTCTATTGCGGCTTCTTCGACCGCATGGACCCCGAAGGCAGGGTCTGGGCGGGCCTGAAGTCCATCGACGAGGTGGTGGAGCGGCTCGCCGCGGCGGCGGGCGCGCTGGAGGACCCGGCAGCGCCGCTCGCCGGCTGGTCGCTTGATGCGATCTACTATGGCGGCCGGCGCGTCAACCGCCACGACCTGGACAGGGTCTCGACCGAACGCGCGGTCGGCGTGCTGAACGCCTCCGGCCATATCCTGAATGTCAACACGAAGGCGCTGGAGCTCGCCGGCCTGCTGCGCACGGGCGTCAACCATCCCGGTATCCCGCTCGGCGCGGACGGCCTGCCGACCGGCGAGATGAAGGGGCCCGACGCCATGGCTCCGCTCGGCGTCCACACCGGCTTCGACCGCGACCTGCTGGCCTGTGACGAGCCGGGCCTGCGCCGCTTCGCCAGGCTCTGCGTGCGCACCGGCGTCACCACGGCCGCCGACCTCGCCAACCTGCTGCCGGAAGAGGCCGTGGAGATGATGCTGCGCGTGACCGGCGAGCCGGACTACCCGGCGCGCATCGTCTCGCTGCGGCGCTTCTACGGCCTGACACCCGAAGAGCTGATCGACCGCGCGCTGGAACTCAGGGGCCGCAGCCGGGACAGGCTTCGCCTCGGCATCATCAAGGTGGTGGCGGACGGCTCGATCCAGGGCTTCTCCGCCCGGCTGCGCTGGCCCGGCTATTACAACGGCGCGCCGGAGGGGCTGTGGTACGTCCCGCCGGAGCATATGCTGGAGATCTACGAACGCGCGCTCGCCGCCGGCCTGCAGGTGCATACGCACACCAATGGCGACGAAGCGACGGATCTCGCGCTGGATTGCATGGAGGCCGCGCTCCGCAAGCACCCGGCGCCGGACCATCGCTTCACCCTCCAGCACTGCCAGCTTGCCGACGCCGCGCAGTTCCGCCGCATCCGCGCGCTCGGCCTCTGCGTCAACCTCTTCCCCAACCACCATTATTACTGGGGCGACCAGCATTACGCCGTGACAGTGGGGCCGGAGCGCGCCGAGCGCATGAACGCCTGCGCGACCGCGCTCCGGGAAGGCGTGCCGCTCGCCATACACTCGGACGCACCGGTGACGCCGCTCGGGCCGCTCTTCACCGCCTGGTGCGCCGTCAACCGGCGGACCGCCTCCGGCCGCACGCTCGGCGAACAGGAGCGCATTGGCGTCGCCGATGCGCTCCGCACGATCACGCTGGGCGCCGCCTACACGCTCGGCCTCGACGGCGAGGTGGGCTCCATCGAGACCGGCAAGCGCGCCGACTTCGCCGTGCTGGAGGACGACCCGGAAACTGTCGGCGGCGAGCGACTGAAGGATGTGCGCGTCTGGGGCACGGTGCAGGGCGGGCGCATCTTCCGGGCCGCCGATCTCTAATGCAGAAACCTGCTGCGCTGCGCTGCAATCCCGGGCACAATTGCAACCCCGGCCTTGAGCCCCATCTGTCGCCCCGGACGGAGCGAAGCGGAGATCCGGGGCCCAGCCTCGGCTCTCGCGGCAGCTTCGGCGGTTTGGCCTACTCTCCACCGACTACGGCGATATCGCGAACCATGGATGGACCCCGGCTCGAGGCCGGGGTGACGAAAAGGGCGGAGACAGGCGGGGGTCGGGACGGCGGTGGTGGTAGCCCGGCAGCCTCGGCGCAGTCCGTCCACCTGGGGCTGCCGGCATGACAACCGCCGCGCCGCTGCCCGTCACCGTGGTCGGGGGCTATCTGGGCGCCGGCAAGACGACGCTGGTGAACGGCCTGCTGCGGCAGGCGAACGGCAGACGGCTCGCCGTCATGGTCAACGAATTCGGCGCGCTGCCCATCGACGCGAGCCTGGTCGAGGCGGCGGACGACCGCATCGTCAGCCTTGTCGGCGGCTGCGTGTGCTGCAGCTACGGCGAAGACCTGGTGTCCTCGCTCGTCATGCTGGAGGCGTTGGAGCCGAGGCCGGACCATGTGCTTCTGGAGGCGAGCGGCGTCGCCTTTCCGGGCGCCATCGCCGGCACGGTCGGCCTGCTGCAGGACTTCCAATTGGACGGGGCCGTCGTGCTGGCCGACGCCGAGACCGTGCGCGGCCGGGCGGGCGACCGCTATCTGGGCAGCACCATCCGGCGGCAGCTTGCGGAGGCGGACCTCATCCTGCTCAACAAATGCGACCTCGCAGGCAATGCGAACGCCGTGGAGGCCTGGCTCGACGAGGCGGCGCCGGAGGCGCGGGTTGTGCGCACGGTGCGGTCCGACGCGCCCATCGACATCGTGCTGGGCGCATGGACCGGCCGCGCCGCCCTGCCGGCGGCTGGCGGGCCGTTCGACCACACGGACGGCTATGCGACCGCCACGCTCGACCCGCCCGCCGGGGCCGGACCGGAGGCGCTCGCCAGCCTCCTCGCGGAGCCCGTCCATGGCCTGCTGCGGGCCAAGGGCTTCATGCGGCGCCCGGACGGCGCAATGGCCGCCATCCAGACCGTCGGCAGCCGCTGGGCGGTCGCGCCAGCCCCCGCCGACGCCCCTGCCGGCCTCGTCTGCATCGGCCTCGAAGGCCGCACGGACTTCGCCGCCCTCCGGCATGCGGTCCACAGCCTCTGAGCCGCCGTCCACACCCGGCGGCTGGGGCCTGCGAGACCGCGCCCGGCGACTCCGCAAGAGGCAGACCGGAGCAGAGCGGGCGCTCTGGCGAAGGCTGCGCGGCAAACGGCTCGGCGGGCTTAAATTCCGCCGCCAGCATGTCGTCGGCCGCTTCATTGTGGATTTCTACTGCCATGAATGCCGCCTCGCCGTGGAGCTGGACGGCAGCCAGCACGGCGAGGCGGAGGCCCGGCGCAGGGATGCGGCCCGCACGGCGTTCCTGGAAAGCCGGGGCGTGGCGGTGGTCCGCTATTCAAACCTCAGGGCCCTGCAGGAGACCGAAACCGTGCTGGAGGATATCCGCCGCCGCGCCGCCGCCAGGCGGAAGGATGGTCACGACAAGGTGTGAGACCTCCCCTGCCCCGGATATGTCTGATACCAACGACACCGGGTTGAAACTCACGGGCAAATGCCGCCCGGTTTCCCCCTTTCGCGTCGATCCACCCGGCGCCCTCCGCCACTTCTCATCCTGAGTAGCGGCGCCAGCCGCGTATCGAAGGATCGTCCCGCCGTTGGAACCGCGTCCCCTTCGGCAAGCTCAGGACAGGCTCTCGATACGCGGCAGGCGTCGCTACTCAGGATGAAGACAAAGGACCGGGCTACGGCAGGCAGGTGCCGCGCCACCGGTTTCCATCAACGACCGCCGGTATGGCAGGTCACGCACTCCTGCTGTCCCCATATCGGCAACATCGGCAAGCCGGGGGCGCGGCGTTTCGGCCCGGCGTGCGGGTGGCGGGAAGAGTCGCGCCCGGAAAATTTTTCTGTTATTCAGTACGCGCTGCGCAGCTGCGTGGCTGCGCGCCTGCGTTAATGTGCGGGCGCGCGTTAACCGGCACCAGGGAGGCATACAACTTGTTCAGGAAACTCCTTACAGTAGCCGCAGCCGGCCTTGTCGGCGCGGCGGCGTTCGGCGCGGCGGGCGATGCAGAAGCGCAGAAAGTGCGCTGGAAAATGCAGAGCGCCTTCGGGTCGAAGCTTTCGATCATCGGCGAGGTTGCGGCGCGCTACGAGGACATCGTCAAGGACATGTCCGCCGGCGATCTGACCATCAAGTTCTATGAGCCGGGCGCGCTTGTGCCGACGCTCCAGGGCTTCGACGCGGTGGAGGCGGGCTCTGTCGACGCGATGTGGGGCACGGCAGGCTATCACACCGGCAAATATCCCGCGCTTTCCTTCTTCACTGCTGTGCCTTTCGGCCCGCGCGCCGGCGAGCTGCTGGCCTGGATGGGTTATGGCGGCGGCGACGAGCTCTACAACGAGCTGTACGCCAAGCACGACCTGATCGGCCTGCATTGCGCGGCGATCGCTCCCGAGACCTCCGGCTGGTTCCGCTCCAGGCTGAACTCGATCGACGACCTGAAGGGCAAGAAGATGCGCTTCTTCGGTCTGGGCGCGAAGGTGATGACCAAGCTCGGCGTCTCCACCCAGCTTCTGGCCGGCGCCGACATCTACCCCGCGCTGGAGCGCGGCGTCATCGACGCGACCGAGTTCTCCATGCCGTCGATCGACCTCGACCTCGGCTTCTACCAGATCGCGAAGTTCAACTACTTCCCGGGCTGGCACCAGCAGTCCTCGATCGGCGAATTGTTGATGAAGAAGTCCGCCTTTGAGGGGCTGTCGGATCAGCATCAGGCGATCGTCCGCCATGCCTGCGACGCCTCGATCACCTGGTCCTTCGTGCGCTCCGAAGCGTTTCAGTTCGAAGCCATGCTGAAGCTTCAGGAAAAGGGCGTAGAGAGCGTGCGCTGGAGCGACGACGATCTCGCCAAGCTTTCCAAGGCTTGGGACGAAGTCGTGGCCGAAGAGAACGCGGCTGACCCGATCTTTGCCAAGTTCCATGCTTCCTACCAAGCCTTCCGCGACAAATACGCGATTTGGAAGGAACACGGCTATCTTGACTAACCGTCGGGCCAACTAACCAATCGGCCTGCAAAGGGCTGACTTACCGCCGGGGTGGAGTTGAACCCACCCCGGCGGTTTCTCTTGCTTGTCGGTCCCCGTTCCGGCAGGTTGCTCAATAGCCGGTTTTGGCATTCGAGGATTTCCAGGGAGGTCACGGGCGAATCCGATGGAAAAGTTCGTGCAGATCAGCGATCGGCTGAACAGGATCGTAACCTTTGTCGGCAAGCTGGGCTCAATCGCCATCATCCCGTTGATCGTTGTGACGATGTGGGATGTCGTGACACGCAAATTCACCACGTTCCAGATATGGATCATTGAGATGCTGGGCGACCAGCTGGAATCTACCGTGCTCCAAGAGTGGGAGTGGCACTTCCACACCGCGCTGTTCGCGTCCGCCCTCGGCTATGGCTATGTGGCGAACAGCCATGTCCGGGTCGATGTGATCCGCGAACGCCTGCCGATCCGCAAACAAGCGTGGATTGAGTGGATCGGCGTCACCATCGCGATGATCCCCTATTGCTGCGTGCTGATCTGGTTCTCCTGGGACTTCGCCTACAAATCCTATATCCAGAATGAGATTTCCTATTCCCTGGTCGGTCTCAGTAACCGCTGGATCATCAAGGGCATATTGTTCCTGGGCTTCGTCTTCGCCCTGCTCGCCGGCATCAGTGTCTGGCTGCGCAAGACCGCTTATCTGTTCGGTCCGCCCGGCCTGAATGTTCCCCTGCTCACGGTGCAGGAACCGGTGAGCGAACGGGTCGTAATCGCTTCGGGCGGCGCGCAGGCGGAGGACCGCTGAACCATGTGGCAGGAAATCTACTGGCATCTTCAGGAATATATCGCGATCTACATGTTCATCGGGCTGGGCTGCCTGTTGTTCACGGGCTTCCCGGTCGCTTTCGCGCTTGGTGGCGCGTCGCTCGCATTCGGGCTGATCGGCACCGCCCTGGACGTCTTCGCCCCCATCGAGTTCTTCAACATCCTGCCGCGCGTCTGGGGCGGGGCGGCGGAAAACCTCGTGCTCGTCGCAGTGCCGCTCTTCGTCTTCATGGGCACCATGCTGGAGCGCTCCGGCGTCGCCCATAACCTCCTTCACTGCCTCCAGGTGCTACTGCGCCGGGTCCCCGGCGGGCTCGCGCTCGGCGTCACCGTCATGGGCACGATCATGGCCGCCAGCACCGGCATCATCGGCGCTTCGGTGGTGATGATCACCCTGATGGCGCTGCCGATCATGCTGGAGCGCAAATACAACCCCGAACTGGCCACCGGCACCATCGCCGCCGCCAGCACGCTCGGCATCCTGATTCCGCCGAGCATCATGCTGGTCATCATGGCGGACCTGCTGTCGATCTCGGTCGGAAACCTGTTCGTGGCGGCGGTCTTCCCCGGCCTGCTGCTCTCCGGTCTCTATTTCATCTATATCATGCTGCTCACCATGATCTGGCCGCATCTCGGGCCGCCGCTGCCGGACGAGCGCGGCCCCGGCAGCGCGATGGAATTGTGGGGCATGGTGCTGCGCGGCTTCATCCCGCCCGTGTTCCTGATCGTGCTGGTTCTGGGGTCGATCATCGCCGGCTGGGCCACGCCGTCCGAGGCGGCAGCGGTCGGCGCGTTCGGCGCCACCCTGCTCGCGTTCATCAACCGCAATCTCACCATCGAGGCTATGGGCGACGTGCTGAACCGCACCTCGCTTACCGTGGCGATGATCTTCTTCGTCTTCATCGGCGCGACGGCCTTTTCCTATGTGTTCCGCTCGCTCGGCGGCGACGATGTGGTGGAGCATCTGATCTTCTCGCTCGGCCTCGGCGATTGGGGCCTGCTCATCGTGCTGATGGCGACGGTCTTCTTCCTGGGATTCTTCTTCGACTTCCTTGAGATCACGCTGATCGTGCTGCCGGTCTTCACGCCCATCGTGCAGGAGCTCGATTTCGGGGAGCATGTCGTTCACGCCGAGAAGATCTACTGGTTCGCGCTGCTGGTGGCGGTCAACCTCCAGACCTCCTTCCTGACGCCGCCCTTCGGCTTCGCGCTCTTCTACATGAAGGGCGTGGCCCCGCCGGAAGTGCAGCTGACCTCGATCTACCGGGGCATCATCCCGTTCGTCTGCCTGCAGCTCATCGGCCTCGGCTTCGTGCTGGCCTGGCCCGATATCGCGCTCTGGCTGCCAAGGGTGCTGCTCGACTGAGGGCAGCCGAACGGCGTGAGTCCAGCCGAACTGGCCGCCTGGGCGACCGTCGCCATCGCCGTGTTCATCGGCGGCGTTGGCGCCACGACCTGCTTCCTGGTCTGGCACGGCATAAGGGAAATGCGCCGGTCCTCCGACGAACGCGCCCGCGACCGGAAGGCGGCGGAGGAAGCGGACATACGGCGCCACGAGACCGCTGCGGAACAGGAACGCCTCAGACACGAGGAAGTTATGGAGGCAATCACGGCGCAGAACCGCAGGTTCGATGCGCAGACGGATGTGCTGAAGGCACTGATACCAGCGGTCGTTGATCGGAACCGATGGCGCGGCGCCTCCCTACCGCAGCCCGGGTCCTTCGTCCTCATCCTGAGTAGCGACCGCGCCAGCGGGCGCGTATCGAAGGATGCTCAACACCCGCCGCTGTCCCTCGATACGCGGCTGGCGCCGCTACTCGGGATGAGGAGAGGCGGGGACACCGGGCGGCATTTGCCCATGAGTTTCAACCCGGCGCCGTTGGTATGATCCTGCGCATGGGGCCCGCCGCGGCACCGGCGAAGTAGTTGCCGCCCCGGGGAAGCGTTCAACCGATCCCGTAGGCCTTCGCCCAGCCGAGCCCTTCTACGGTGCCGGCGCGCGGGCGGTATTCGCAGCCGATCCAGCCGTCATAGCCAAGCTTGTCGATGAGCCCGAACAGATAGGGGTAGCGCAGTTCGCCGACCGAGGGTTCATGGCGTTCCGGCACGCCCGCGATCTGCATATGGCCGACCCCGCCGCCCGGCAGGAATTCGCGAAGCCGCATGGCGACATCGCCCTCGACGATCTGGCAGTGGTAGAGGTCCATCTGCACCGTGACGGTCTCCACTCCGACGGCGGCGCGGATGCGGTGCGCCTCGTCCTGGCGGTTGAGGAAGAAGCCCGGAATATCCCGCCGGTTGATCGGCTCGATGGATACCTGGCGCGGTCCCAGGCGGGCCGCGGCGCGCTTCAGATTCGCGACATAGACCGCTTCGGCCTCCGCTTCAGCCGCCTTTCCCGGAATGCCGGCCATCACATGCACGCGCGGGCTGTCCAGCGCCCCGGCCCATTCCGCCGCCATGTCCAGCGCGTCCGCAAAACCCGTCTCACGCCCCGGCACGGCCGCCAGCCCGCGTTCGCCCGCCTCCCAATCGCCCGGCGGCATGTTGAACAGCACGATGTCGACGCCGGCATCCGCCCTGGCCTTCGCCACGTCCTCCGGCGCGAAATCGTAAGGAAACAAGAACTCGACCGCCTCGAAGCCGACCCTCGCGGCGGCGTCGAAGCGGTCGAGGAACCCGTGCTCGGTGAACATCATCGACAGATTGGCGGCGAAACGCGGCATGGGCGGCGGTCTTTCCTGCGGTTGCGGACTGTGGTCGGGCTTCCATAGCATAGGGTCATGGCCTCCGCCCCGCTCCTGCTCGCCCTCGACCAGGGCACCACCTCGACCCGCGCGATCCTGTTCGACGCCACCGGCACGCCGCTCAGGAAAGCCCGGCGCGAACTCCGCCAGATCTACCCGGCGGACGGCTGGGTGGAGCACGACCCGGAGGAAATCTGGCAGGCGAGCGTTACCGTGCTGCGCGAGGCGGCCGGCGGCGACCTGCCGGCTGCCATCGGCATCGCCAACCAGCGCGAGACGACCCTGCTCTGGGACCGCGCCAACGGCGCCTGCCTTCATAACGCCATCGTCTGGCAGGACCGGCGCACGGCCGCGGCGTGCGAGCGGCTTCGCGCCGACGGGCTGGAAGCCATCGTCGCCGAGCGCAGCGGTCTTGTCATCGATCCCTATTTCTCGGCGACCAAGCTCGCCTGGCTGCTGGACGAGCTGCCCGGCGCGCGCGAGCGCAGCGACCTCGCCTTCGGCACGGTGGACAGCTTCCTCGCCTGGCGGTTGACCGGCGGGCGCGTCCACGCCACCGATGCGACCAATGCCTCCCGCACGAGCCTTTTCGACATCCGCAAACGCGCCTGGAGCCCGGAACTGCTCGAACTCTTCCGGGTCCCTGAATCCGTGCTGCCCGAAGTGCGCGGCAATGCCGACGGCTTCGGCATGACGGACATTCTGGGCACGCCCGTGCCGATTGCGGGCATGGCCGGCGACCAGCAGGCGGCGACGCTCGGCCAGGGCTGCCTCGAAGCGGGCGACATCAAGAGCACCTATGGCACGGGCTGCTTCCTGCTGGCGCATACGGGCGAGCGGCCCGTGGCCTCCCGGCACCGCCTGCTGACCACCGTCGCGCTCCAACTCGGCGGCTGGACGACCTATGCGCTCGAAGGCGCGGTGTTCGTGGCGGGCGCGGCGGTGCAATGGCTGCGCGACGGGCTCGGCATCATTGCCGATGCGGCGGAAACGGAGGCGCTGGCGCGGCAGGCGGGCGAGAGCGGCGTTGTCATGGTGCCGGCATTCGTCGGGCTGGGCGCGCCCTGGTGGGATCCGGAGGCGCGCGGCGCGCTGTTCGGCCTGACGCGCGACACGGGGCCGGCCGAGCTTGCGCGCGCCGCGATCGAAGCCGCCGCGCACCAGACAGCGGACCTGCTGGACGCCGCCGCCGCCGACGGGCTCGCGCCGGCGCTGCTGCGCATAGACGGCGCAATGAGCGCCAATGACTGGTTCGCCGGGAGGCTCGCCGACATTGCCGGCCTTGCGGTGGAGCGCCCCGCCGTCACCGAAACGACGGCCTGGGGCGCGGCCGTGCTGGCGGGCCTCGGCGCGGGCGTGTTCTCGGGCCCGGGCGAGGCGGCGCGCGCGCCCGGCCGGCGGTTCGAGCCGAGGGGCGATCCCGCGCCCGCCCGCGCCCGCTGGGCCGACGCCGTGGCGCGCACGCTGTCCCGGCCCGCCGCAAATCGGGAGCGGGAGCCATAGCCGGCGACGACATCCTGATTGCCGGGGGCGGCATCGGCGGGCTGACGGCGGCGCTTTGCCTGGCCGCAAAGGGCTTCGCCGTGCGCGTGTTCGAGGCGGCGCCGGCGTTCGGCGAAATCGGCGCCGGCATCCAGCTCAGCCCCAATTGCACGCGGGTGCTGCACCGGCTCGGCCTCGCGCATGCGCTGGAGGCGGTCGCCTTCCTGCCGCTCGGCGGCCAGATCCGCGACTGGTCGAGCGGCGAGACCATCCACGAGGTCGAACTCGGCGAGGGGCTGCGGCGGCGTTACGGCTATCCCTATTACCATATCCACCGGGCGGACCTGATCGGCGCGCTGGCCGCCGCCGCGACGGCGGAGCCGCGCATCGCGCTGCATAACGCTGCGGAAGTCGGCGATATCGAGCAGTCGGCCGGGGAGGTTTCGCTCGCTGCGGGCGGCGCGCGCTATCGGGGCCGGGCGCTCATCGGCGCGGACGGCATCCACTCGGCGGTCCGCGCCTTCCTGTTCGGCCCGGAGGCGCCCAGCTTTACCGGCACGGTCGCCTGGCGCGGGCTTGTGCCGGCGGCCCGGCTGCCCGAGGGCTTCGTGCGCCCGGTGTCCTCCAACTGGCTGGGGCCGGGCGGCCATGTCGTCCACTATTATGTCCGCCGGGGCGAGCTGGTGAACTGCGTCTGCGTGTTCGAGAAGGAGGGCTGGGAACGCGAATCCTGGACCGAGCGCGGCGATATCGAGGAGTTGAAACGGGATTTCGCCGGCTGGCACGAGGGCGTGCGGCGGCTGATCGAGGCGATGGACCCGGACGCCTGTTACAAATGGGCGCTCTTCGACCGGCCGCCCATGGGGCAATGGGGCCGGGGCCGCGTGACGCTGCTGGGCGACGCCTGCCATGCGACGCTGCCCTTCATGGCCCAGGGCGCGGCCATGGCCATCGAGGACGGCGCCGTCCTGGCGGAATGCCTGGCGGCGGCCGCGGATGTCGCGGCAAGCCTGAAGCGCTACGAGGACCTGCGGCGGGCGCGGACGGCCCGGATCCAGACCGGCTCGCGCCGCAATGCGGAGCTGTTCCACATGCGTGGCGCGGCGGCGGCCGCGCGCAACCGCACGCTCGGCGCATCGCGCAACCGCACGCTCGACCGGCTCTACCGCTATGACGCCTTCGACCTCGAAGCGGCGGCGGCGGAGGCGGCGGATCCCTGCTGACGGCGCGGCGCCGCAGTCCGGATGCGGGATTCCGGGTTGGAAATCGCGCCGCGCCGGCCGATGCTGTTGCGAAGCAATCCCCGCCCGCCCGGCGAAGATATCGGGAGAGACGCCATGAACAAGCTCGAAGGCCTGCACCACCTCGCCATTACCACCGCGGATATCAAGACCCAGATCGAGTTCTTCACCGACAAGCTCGGCATGGAGTTGGTCGCGCTCTACTGGATGCACGGGGTCGAGAACACCTTTCACGGCTTCCTGCGCCTGAATGACGAAAGCGCCATCGCCCTGGTGCAGAACGACGCCATCGGGGACATACCGGCCGAGATCGGCCGCACCCATGCCGGCAATCCGGGCGCCAATTGCGCCGCCGGCGCGATGCAGCATGTCGCCTTCCGCGTCCGGGGCGAGGAGGAGCTGATGGCGATGAAGGACCGCCTGCGCGCCAAGGGCGTGCCGGTGATCGGGCCCCGGGACCACGGCTTCTGCAAGTCGATCTATTTCGCCGGGCCGGAAAACCTCGCACTGGAGCTTTCGTACTCGAGCGAGCCGATAAACGCCGAGGCATGGATCGACCCGGAAGTGGTCGAACTGGCGGGCATAAACAGCGCGGAACTCGCGCGTTACAAGACCTCGTCGGACTTCGTGGACAGCGGCGGCGGCGTGCCGCAGCCCGGCCCCGACGCGCCCGGCCCGCATATGACCGCCTATCCGCCCGGCCGCTATGAAACGATCCTGGCGATGACCGATGCGGAGATGCTGGCGACGAGCGAGACCGAACCGCCGGTCACGGTCTGAACGGCCCGCCGACGCGAACGCAGCATCATTAGAGCGGAGCCCAGTCAGTCTGAAACAGGGGTCCGGCCGTCCCCTTCGACAAGCTCAGGACAGGCTCTCGATACGCGGCTCCGCCGCTACTCGGGACGAGGAAAGAGGGGTGGCAGCGGCCCTTCGATACGCCGCTCCGCGGCTACTCAGGGTGAGGAAACCGCGCGCCAGCGCCACCGCCCCTCTCCTCATCCTGAGTAGCGGCTGCGCCAGCAGTCGCGTATCGAGAGCCTGTCCTGAGCTTGTCGAAGGGGACCACCGCCCGTTTCAGACCGGTCGGACACCGCGACATTCCGGATGAGCGGCGTTTCCGGTATCCTGAAGGAGGCACGATGCCAGGCTGGAGGTGACAATGCCGCAGGACATGACAGACCCTGGCGAGCGCACCGGCAGGCCGCAATGGCTCGGTTATCTGCAGCTTGTCGCCATTCTCGGCGTCATCGCCGTCGCGCTCTATTTCGCCCGGGCCCCGGAGCGCGTCGAGCGCGTGGACAGCGCGGCGCTGGAGACGCAGGAGAGGCGGCCCGTCGTCAGCGTCGTCCGGCCGACGCCCACGCAGCAGGCGCTGACCCTTCGCCTGACCGGCTCCATCGTGCTGAAGGAGCGGGCGACGATCGTGTCGGAAGTCGTCGGGCGCGTTGTCTGGGTCTCGCCGCAATTCGAGCCCGGCGGGTCGATAAAGGCAAATGAGCCATTCATCAGGATCGACCCGGAGGAATATCGACTCAGGGTCGAGGAGGCCCGGCTGGCGGTTGCGGAACTCGAGCACGAAATCCGCGCGAAAGAGGCCCGGAACGAAGACGCGGCGCGGACGGCGATCAAGCTGGAAAAGGCGCGTGTCGCGCTGCGGCTCGCCGAACTGCAGCTGCGCAGGACCGATATTTCGCTTCCCTTCGACGCCCGCGTGATCTCGTCCAGCGTCGAGGTCGGCGAGCTTGCCGGCCCGGCGGAAAAGGTCGGCAAGGCCGCAATGCTGGGGCGGGTCTATCGGCCCGAATCGATTCGCGTGGCGGCGCCCGTCGAGCAACAGGACCTCAACCATCTTGCCCCCGTTGTCGGGCGCGCCGCCGAAGTCCGCACCAGGACGGGGGTTTACCGGGCGAAGGTCACGGCGGTGTCCTCGGTCGTGGCGCCGAAGAGCCGGCTCGCCTCGCTCTTCCTGAAATTCTCCGACGATGCGCCGCCCGGCTCGCTGCCGCTGCCCCACACCTTCGCCGAGATCGTCATTGCCGGGCCGGAACACCAGGGCGTCTATGTGCTGCCGGAAGCGACGGCGCAGGCCAATGACAGCGTCTGGGTCGTCAGGGACGGCGCGCTCGCCTCGGTCGAGCCCAGGATGCTGGGCCGGATCGATGGCGGATGGGTGGTGGAAGCCTTCGACACGGGCGAGGGCGTCGTGCTCGGAGCCTTGCCGGGCGCCCGCGAGGGCCTTGCGGTAACGACCGCGAAACCGCAGGCATAGGGGCGGCGGATGAGCAATACCGACGCTGCAGGAGGCGGGTCCGGCCCGCCCCGGGGGCCTATCGCCTGGTTTGCAGAGAACCCGGTCGCCGCCAATCTGCTGATGGTCTTTCTGATCGTCGCCGGCGCCGTCGCAGGCTCGCAACTCGTGGTCCAGAATTACCCGGAGTTCGACTCGCGCCGCATCGCCGTCAAAATTCCCTCGCCCGGCGCGTCGCCGAGGGAAGTGCAGGAGGATATCGTCCGCCGTGTCGAAGAGGCGATCGTCGGCATATCGGGAGTCAGCCGGGTCGTCAGCACCGCAAAAGAAGGCATCGGCCTGATCGATGTGGAGCTGGAGACCTTCGCCGATGACGAGGCGGTTCTCAACGATGTCGAAAGCGCAGTCGACGCTATAGAAAACTTCCCGCCCCCGAACGCGGAACGACCCGAAGTTTCGCTGTTGCGGTGGAGGAACGATGTCGTAAGGATTGCGGTTTCTTCCGGCGTGGTGACGGAAGACGACCTTCGGCTTGCGGCGGAAAACCTGCGCGACTCGCTGCTGGCTTTGCCGGCGGTCTCCCATATAACGCTCGAAGGCGCGCGGGATCGCGAGATCACCATAGAGCTGAGCGAAGAGGAGTTGCGGCGCAACCGCCTCAACATCGGCGACATAAGACAGGCGATCAGGCGCGCCTCGCTCAACCTGACCTTCGGAGAGCTGCGGACCGATGCGGGCGGCGTCGTGCTGCAGGTCGTGGCGAAGCGGAAATACAGCACCGAATTCAAGGACATACCACTCATTACACGGCTCGACGGCACGGTGGTCGCGCTTGGCGATGTCGCCCGGATTCGCGACGGTTTCGTCGATGAGAACGTTCTCACCGAATTGGACGGCGTGCCGGCTGTATTTCTGCGGATAAGCGCGACCGGCGGGCAATCGACCAGGGAGATAAGGAACACCATCATCGAGTTCCTCGGCGGCCACGGCCTGCCCGAGCATGTTGCGGTCGAAGTCTGGGAAGACAAGGTCGAGTTGACCATCGAGCGGTTGACGCGGATCCTGGGCAACGCCGTCATCGGCGCGGTCCTGGTGTTCCTGTGCCTGGTGGCGGTCTTCGACCTGCGGGTCGCCTTCTGGACCTCTTTCGGCATTCCCCTGGCCTTTGTCGGGTCGCTGATCTTCTTTGCGCCTGCCGACATGACGCTGAACATAGGCACATTGTTCGCGTTCTTCCTGATGGTCGGCATCGTGGTGGACGACGCCGTTGTCGTCGGGGAGAGCATCGCTACAGAGAGGAGCGGCGGCGGGACATCGCTCGCCGCGGCGATTTCCGGCGCAAGGGCTGTCGTCGGGCCGCTGGTCGTCGGCGCCGTGACGACGATGATTGCGCTGGCTCCTCTCCTGTTTATCGCCGAGGGCGGATGGCAGATCATCCGGGTCATCCCCTATGTGGCGCTGTTCGTGCTGGCGGTCTCGCTGGTGGAGGCGTTCTTCATCCTGCCAGCGCATCTCTCGCATGACCGGCCGTGGAGCGCGCGGCCGCTGAGCGGCTGGCAGGAGACGGTGAGCCGCTGGCTCGACGGCATTCGCGACAGCGTGGTGACAGCCACCGTCTCCTGGTCGGTGCGCCATGTCTGGGCTGCGGTCGGCATCGGCATCACCATTGTGGCGTGCGCATTGCTGCTTCTGCGCCAGGACGCGGTGCGGGTGCTGTTCGGCGACACGCAGGCAAGCGTTTCCAACATGGTGCAGGTGGAACTGCGTCTGCCGGCCGGCGCGCCCTTCGAGGCGACGCTCGCCGCCGCCGAGCGTTTCAGGGATGCGGCCAAAGGCGTGAACGAAGACCTGGAAGGCGCGTCGATCAAGTCGATCAGCATCGTCGTCGGGAAGATCCTCTCGACCCGGCCGGGCGACGCCGAAGTCAGGGGCGACCATGTGGCGACGGTCAGGGCCCATCTTTATCGTCGTCCCGCGCGCGCTGCGCAGCCAAGCGAAGTGGAGCGCGCATGGCGAGCCCGCGTCGGCGATGTTTCGAGCCTCGAACATGTGGAATATGTGACGAGCCGGAGCAAGGCCAGGCCGAACCTTGCCTATTCGATCCGGCATGACGAGGCGGAGGTCCTGGAGGACGCTGCGCAGAAGTTGCGTTCCGCGCTGGCTGCGATACCCGGCGTTTACGGCGTTTACGACAATCTCTCGCCGGGCAAGCGGCAGCTCGAGATAGAGCTGACGCCGGCCGGCAAGGCGGCGGGCCTCTCTCCGGCGCTGCTGGGCGCGCAATTGCGCGCCCGGCTTCACGGCGCCGAGGCGCAGCGCATCCAGCGGGGCCGTGAGGAAATCGGGGTCGTAATCAGATATCCGGCCGAACGCCGGCGGAGCCTGAAGGAACTCGCCGGCATGCGCATAGACCGCCCCGGCGGGGGCGAGGTGCCGCTCTCCCTGGTGGCGACGCTAACGGAAAAGCGTGAACTGGCCGCACTGACGCGGATCGACGGCAAGCCGGCGGTCTTCGTCGAGGCGAAGGCGGACGCCGCAGTCATCACGCCGATCCAGGCCCGCCGGGTTGTCGAGGACGGCGTCATGCGGGAACTGCAGGCCGCGCATCCCGGTATCGCGATAGAACGGGACGGCGGGGCGCGCAACGAGAAACGGGTGATGGAAACGCTGGCCACCCTGGTGCCGCTGGCGCTGATCGCCATGTATGCGGTCATGGCGGCGTTCCTGCGCAGCTACTGGAAGCCGCTGGTCGCCGCCGCCGGAATTCCGGCCGCCTTTGCCGGCGCGGTGCTGATGCACTGGATACTCGGCTGGGACTTCAGCTTCATGTCCGTATTCGGGATCGTCGCCGTCTCGGGCGTCGTTGTGAACGATGCGCTGGTGTTGCTCGACCGCTACAACATCATCCGCCGGGACAATGCGGCGCTGCCGGCGATTGCGGCCGCGGCGGCGGCGACGCGTCACCGCTTCCGCGCCGTGCTGCTGACCAGCCTGACGACGGTGCTCGGCCTCTCGCCCCTGCTCTACGAGCGCAGCGACGCCCTGCTCTTCCTGGTGCCGTTTGTGGCGAGCATGCTGGGCGGGCTCGTGCTGGCGGGGCTGTTCGTGCTGTTCCTGCTGCCGGCGATGGTCATGATCGCCGATGGCGGGCGGGAGTAGGCGGCGGCCGCAAGCGGTTTGACACCGGGCGGGCGGGAACCTAGTTTCCGGCTGTTCCACTATTGCATCGGAGGCGCATGCGATGGCCAAGCCCGCAACCGTCATGGTGAAGCTCGTCAGTTCGGCCGACACGGGCTATTTCTACGTCACCAAGAAGAACCCGCGGACCAAGACCGAGAAGCTCGAAATCCGCAAATTCGACCCCATCGCGCGCAAGCATGTCGTCTTCAAGGAACAGAAGATGAAATAGCGGCGCCAGCCGCTTCGCCTGCCGCGCGCGCGGGCCGCCTATCGGACGGGATTTCATGGAAGCCGGCGAGGTTGCGGCCGTTTGCCGGAATTGCGGCCGTCCCGCCGCCGCTCCCGTTCCGCCGCGTTGCCCGCGCTGCCGTTCCCCCCGCTTCGCTGCGCATCCGGAGATCGCCCGCGTCGGCATCGCGCATCTCGACTGCGACGCGTTCTACGCCGCCATCGAAAAACGGGACGACCCGGCCCTTGCCGACCGCCCGGTCGTGATCGGCGGCGGCCGGCGCGGCGTCGTCGCGGCGGCCTGCTATGTGGCGCGGCGTTTCGGCGTGCGCTCCGCCATGGCCATGTACAAGGCGCTCGAAGCCTGCCCGCATGCCGTGGTGCTGCGCCCGGACATGGCGAAATACCGCAAGGTCGGCCGCGAGGTCCGCAGCCTGATGCGCGAGGCAACGCCCCTGGTCGAGCCCGTCTCCATCGACGAAGCGTTTCTGGACCTCGGGGCGCACGACCTGCCGGCCGCGGCCGCGGTCCGCCTTGTCCGGCGGATCGAGGAGGAGGTCGGCATCACGGTCTCGGTCGGGCTCGCCGCAAACAAGTTCCTCGCCAAGATCGCCTCGGACCTCGACAAGCCGCGCGGCTTTGCGGCGATCGGCCCGGAGGAAGCGCCGGCGTTCCTGGCCGGCAAGCCGATCTCGATCATTCCGGGCGTGGGCGCCGCCATGGCCCGCCGGCTCCGGGCCGAGGGCGCGCTCACCGTCGCGGATCTGCGCCGCTGGACGGAGGCGGAAATGACGGCCCGGTTCGGCGCCTTCGGACGCCGTCTCCACGCCTTCGCCCACGGTCGCGACGACCGGCCCGTCCAGCCGGTAAGCGAGACCCGCAGCATTTCGGCCGAAACCACCTTCGAGAACGATCGCAGCAATTATGACGACATCGCCCGCGCCCTGCCCCCGCTTGCCCGGACCGTCGCAGCCCGTCTGGATGCGGCCGGTCTCGCCGCGGGCTCCGTGGTGCTGAAACTCAAGACGGCCGACTTCCGCACGCAAACCCGCAGCCATGCGCTCGCCTTCACCACGCAGCGCACCGACCGCCTGCTGCAGGAGGCGGAGCGGCTTCTTGGGCCGGAGGCGGACGGCCGCGCTTTCCGCCTGGTCGGCCTGGCCGCCGCCGACCTGGCGCCGGCCGATACGGCCGACCCGCCGGAACTCTTCGCCGGCGCCCGCTGACACCGGCGCGCCGGGCCTCACCGGCAGCAGAGTGATACCAACGGCACCGGGTTGAAACTCACGGGCAAATGCCGCCCGTTTTCCCCTTTTTGCGTCGATCCGCCCGGCGCCTCTCCTCATCCTTCGATACGCGGCTGACGCCGCTACTCGGGATGAGCAAAGGATCGGAGCTACGGCAGGGAGGTGCCGCGCCATCGGTTCCGATCAACAACCGCTGGTATGACATGCTTTCGGTCTGCCGGGCTCCCTGGCCCGCCCCCTGCGCTGCGAACAGCCGGATGTGGCCGGTCATGGCTTCGGCAGGTCATCCGGTATAGGATTGCCGGGGTTTTCCGCCATCCGACGCCTGCGCATTTTCGCCGGGAGAATGGGAGCCTGACGCCATGCGCCTTACACTGCTCGGCACTGGCACGCCCGCGCCTTCTCTGAAGCGCATGGGTTCCGGCTACCTGGTCGAGACAGGCGGCGACGCCATCGTGCCGCACCTTCGGTGCTAAGACATTGATAACGCGTCTGTTTTTCCTCGTGCAACAGCGGGTCGGGGGTGCAACTGCGACGGCATTTTCCCCCGCCTGCAACAGGATGCAGGAGGAATATGCATGTCAACCGTCCGCCTCACCGAGAGCCGGATCAAGGGCCTTGGATCCCGCAAATCTCCTTACGACGTTCGCGACAGGGATCTGAAGGGCTTTGGCGTTCGCGTTCTGCCCTCGGGGGCGAAGCGATACTTCATCCACAACCAGCATGAGGCCCGCCGGGTCTGGAAGACGATCGGCGACGCCGCCTGCATGGACCTCGACGAGGCCCGCCGGCGGGCAACGGAGCTTCTTGCCGCGCTCCGGGGCGACGAGGCACCCGTCCTGCCGGAAGAGAGGCTCTTCGAGGTCGTGGCGGAGGAGGTCTTCTCCCGCTACGGACGGCACTGGAAGGCCGGCACCCTTAAGGTCAACAGGGACTATCTGCACAGCACGATCCTGCCCCGGTTCGCCGGGGTGAACATCGCCGATATCGCGAAGGAGGATGTGCAGCGCTGGTTCGCCTCGCTGCATGCAACGCCGGTGGCTGCGGATCGATCGGCGCCGATCCTCTCGGTCATCATGCGCCAGGCGGAGATTTACGGCTACCGCCCGGAGGGCAGCAATCCCTGCGCCGGCATCCGCCGCTACCGGCGCAAGGGCAGGGAGCGGTTCCTTTCGGAGCCGGAGCTTCGCGCGCTGGCGCAGGTACTGAACCGTCACCAGACACGGCATCCCCGCAAGGCGGCGTTCGTGCGCCTGCTGCTGCTGACCGGCTGCCGCAAGAGCGAGATCAGGACGCTGCAATGGTCGGACTACCGGGAAAGGCGGCTGTTCCTGCGCGACAGCAAGGCCGGTCCCCGGACGGTCTGGCTGTCCTCGCCCGCGTGCGCCGTGCTGGACCGGCTTCCGCGCGAGGGCAAGTGGGTCTTTCCCTCGCCGCGACGGCGGGGTCCCTCGACTTCGGCCGTCTTCGACAAGTTCTGGGGCCGGGTCCGGCAGGAGGCGGGAATCGCAGATGTCAGGCTTCACGACTGCCGTCACACATACGCCAGCATCGCCATCATGGGCGGCGAGAGCGTCACGATCACCGCGCGGTTGCTCGGGCACAGCAATGCGCAGACGACGCTCAAATACGCCCACCTTTCCGACCGGTCGGTCCGGAAGGCTGCCGACGCCCTGGCTGGCATTCTCGGGAGCTGAGCGATGCCGGAACGCAAAAAGCTGACCGACGCCGGCATTGCACGGCTCAGGCCCGGCAAGCGCGAATATACGGTATGGGACACGCAGGTCGCGGGGCTCGGCGTGCGCGTCCGCCCTTCGGGCAGCCGGACACTCGTCTACCACCGCAAGACCGATGCCGGGGTGCGAAAGCAGTCCTTCGGCCCGGCGGCGCTGCGCCGCGTCGCAGAGGTGCGCCGCGCCTGCATGGAGAGCGTAGCGGCGGACACGGGCGCGGTCGACGGGTCCCGCGCGCCGGCGCCGCTGTTCAGGGATTTCGTCGCCGGCCCGTGGAGGACGGATCGCTTCGTGCGCTGCAAGCCCTCCACGCAAAGGAACCTCGACGGCATCCTGGAACGACAATTGCTCCCGGCCTTCGGGACCCGGCGTGTTGACCGGATCGGACGTCGCTCGGTCATTCGCTGGTTCGAGGGCCGCAGCCGGACAGCGCCGGGGGCGGCCAATGCAGCCCTCAACCTGCTCGGCAACATCCTCAACCATGCGCGTGCGCTCGGGCATGTCGGGACCAACCCGACGAGAGGCATAAGGCGCAATCCCGGCCGGAAGATGACGCGCTTCCTGTCCCGCGAGGAGATCGCCCGCCTCCATCGGGTCCTCGACGGTTACGCCAATGGATCCGCGTCCGAGGCACAGCAGGCCGACACGATCCGCCTGCTGCTGCTCACCGGCTGCCGCAAGGGCGAGATCGTGCGTCTTCGCCGGGAGGAAGTGAAAGGCGACCGGATCGAACTTGCCGACAGCAAGACGGGACCGAGAACGGTGCTGCTGAACGGACCCGCCCGGGAGATCGTCGGGCGGCGCATGGCGGAGGGGGACGGCCCCTGGGTCTTCCCGTCCGTCAGGGACCCGTCCCGGCCTCAGTGCCGGGGCGTTCCCCTCTGGTACCGGGCGCGCCGCAAGGCAGGCATTGAGGATGTGCGCCTGCACGACCTCCGTCACACGGTAGCCAGCCAGGCGGCGATGAACGGCGTGCCGCTGCCCGTCGTGGCCCGCCTGCTCGGGCACAGCAATGTCGCCATGACCATGCGCTACGCCCATGTCGGGGACCGCGAGATCGAGGCCGCCGCCGAACGCGTCGGGCAGGCCATCGGCGCCATCATCGCCATGCAGCCGACGGCCCGGCCCGAAGGAGGCGGCCGGGGCACGGTTGGCGCCTGCGAGACAGTCACCACCGGATATTGACCTCGGCCCCGAGCCGGTGCTCGGGCGGTGCGCTGTTGCTTTCCCGCCTTGTCGCTTTCAGGCCGAGGGAGAAGTCGAGCGCATTGCCGGCGGGGGAGAGCCGCCAGCCGAGCGTGTAGTCGCGCGCGCCGGTGGCGAGACCGAAGCCCACATGCGGACTGCCGGTGAAGCGCCCGCCGAGCGCCCGGAACCCGTACGCAGCCTCCACCTGCCAGCGGCTCTCCTCCTCTCCGCCGCCGCTGCGCTCACCGAGCGGGTCGGTCGTGAACAGCGCATCCAGCCCGCCCGTCGCCGACCCGCCCCAGTCCTGGCTCAGCGAGAGCGACAGGCCGCGCGCGCTCGCCGGATCGGGATCGAAGGCGAGCGAAGCGGTGAAGCCCCGGTCCCTCAGCTTGTCATCGCCATGCGCGACCAGTGTGCGGCCCGAGAGGTCGAGATTGAGCCCGAGCCGCGGATCCACCCAGGCAAGGCCGCCGCCGAGTTCGACCCCGAAGCCCGTCTCGGCGTCACCGCCGTCATGACGCATGCCGACCTCCAGCTTCGGCGTGAGGCTTGATCCCGGCGGTCCGGAGCCGCCTTCAAGCGCCACCGTCCAGCTTCCCTCCAGCCCGAGCCTGAGGCGCGTCACCCCCGCGTGCGCCGCCACAAGGCCCGGCGCGGCCCCGGAGGCGGTATGCGCCCAGAGCGCATCCATCTTCGCCGAGAGCCCGAACCCGCCCCCCACCGGCGTCTGCACGAGCGCGTCGGCGAGACCTACCGCCGCCATCCGCCAGTCCAGGTCCGCCGCCATGCCGGCCTCGCTCTCCGGGGTGAGCGTCATCCGCCCCTCGCCGATCCCGAGCACGCCCCAGGCGGTGAGGCTGTCGTCGATGCGAACATGCGCATAGGGCGCGAATGCGGTCAGCACCGTCTCGACGGCGCCGCCCGCGCCGCCCTGCAGCATGTAGCCGCCCTCGCCCTTGCTGTGCGTGAGGGCGGCGCCCGCGATCCAGCCCTCGCGCGCGAAGTCCATCCCGAACAGCCCCGTCGTCACCGTTCCGTCAAGCGAGAGCGGACCGTCAGCGCCGTCGAAGCTCCTCTCCGAGGCCCGTGCCCACAGCGCCCAGGAGCCACCCGACCCGTTCCCGGCGCCGGTAAGCGTGAAGTCGCTCTGCATCAGCATTTCCGCCATGGTCGTCGTCCGCGACCCGGCCGCCCCGTCCTCCTCTTCCTCCTCGGGCCAGACGCCGATACCGCCCGGCGCCTCGGTGTCGTTCTCGACGGGCGCGCTGGCGCCGAGCGTCTGCCCGGCGAAGCGGCCCTCGAAACCAGCGCGGCGCGGCGCCCCGAACCGCTCCGAAACGCTTTCCACCAGCTGCTCGGCTACGGCGCGCCCGAACCGCGCGAGCCACGCCTCCGGCATCGCATCGGTATTGACGATGGCGCCGACGCCGACCGCGCGCCCGAGCGTCGCGCCCTCAGGATCGGAGAGCACGAGCGTCATCGTCTCCTCGCCCTCGTCATGCCCGTCATCATGGACCGCCACGGCGACCGTCTTCTCCGTCTCGCCCGGCGCAAAGACGAGCCTGCCCGCGACCGCCTCGTAATCCGCCCCTGCCGTGGCGGTGCCGTCCCGGGTAGCGTAGGCGACCGTCACCTCCTGCGTGCGCGCATCCGGCGCGCCCGTCAGCCGCACCGCGAACGAAAGCGCCGCCCCGGGCCCTTCCACGGCCTGAGCGTCGGCAACGTTCAGAAGCCCGGCTTCCTCGACGTCGTTCGACAGCGTTGCGGGGAGACCGGCGCCGAAGAGCGCCCGCCCGATGCGCAGAGCCTCGGGCCGATGCGTGCCGTCAAGTGCGCTCCATGCGCGGCACCAGGGGCTCGCGGCGTCCGCAACATTGCCTGCGCCAACTGCCACGCGCCGGGCGCCGCATCCGAGGCCGTCCCACCACGCGGCGAGGGACTCATGAGCGCCCGCGCCGATCAGCCCGACCGCAGCGCCGGCGGCAAGCGCGCGGGTCCCGGGGTCGAGGCTTGTGTATCGGGACGCCGCCGCCGCCTTGCGCCCGGCCTGTTCCTCAGCCCCGAGGCCCGTGCCGAAGAGCGCCCGCACCCGCGCCTCGACGGAGAGCGCCCCCCACCAGGACGCGGCGGTCTCCATGCACCCGAGCGCCGCCGCCACCGGGTCCCAGCGCGAGGCCGAATACTGCGCCGCCATCTCGCGCGCCCCGGCGGCGGTCATGCCCCCGGGCGTCCCGGCGAAGGCGTCGAGCACACGCTGCCAGCGCGCGACATGGGCGCCCCCGTGCTGCACCTCCTCCACATAGTCCCCGACATCGGCCAGAACGGATGCAGGGATGCAGGCGGTGGCCTGCGGGCCGGTTTCGGCCTGCTGCGCCTGGTCGGCGGCGCTCGCGCTCGCGCTCAAGGCATCGCGGATGGTGCCCACGGCCTCGCCGCGCTCGATCCACCCGCCGGGTGTGGCATTGTAGAGTTCGAAGACCAGCGTCTCGTCGCCTTCGTCCTTCGCATCCTCGAAGACCTGAATATGCACCCGGAACTCGGTCTCTCCCGGCTGGAAGCGCACCATGCCAGCTATGTCCTGGTAGTCCTCGCCCGCCGTCGCGGTGCCGTCACGCAGTCGCCAGAACGCCCGGACCTGTCCGTTGGCGCCCGGTCTGCGCGCCAGGGTCGCCACGAACTCAAGCGCTGCGCCGGGCCCCTCGCGCACCTCGGCGTCCGCGACCGAGATCGCCGACTCTCCGGCACGGGTCTCGTCGTCGATGAGAGCGATCTCTGCCCGGTTGTCGGGGTGGTCAGCCCGCCTGTAGCCATTGTCGGGCGAGAAGCTGACATAGGCCACCATCGTGCCGTGGCCCTGCCTGGCGTTGTCGTCGGGGAGTGTGACCTCGAACATCTTCCCGGTCTGGCCGGCGGGCAGGATCACCTCGATCTCCCGCCTTTCCTCCTCCGGGTCATGCCTGACCGTCCGCACGGCCGGGCCGGGGACATAAGCGAAGATGCTGTGCGCATAGAGGTTGAGCGAGACCGGCAGGTCGCGTTCCGGCGCCTTGCTTGCCGTGAGCGTGAACGGCAGGGCGCCGCCCTCCATCACGCTCGCCGGGGCCGCGATGGACACCCTGATGCCGGGATCCGGGAGCGGGTCATTGTCGCTGACCCGCACGAAGGCGCGGTTCCCGCCGCCCGGGCGATAGCCCGCGCCCGGCAGGACCTTCGCCTCCAGGATCTCATTCAATTGCCTCACGTCATCGTCCACGGTCTCCACCTCGAAGGGGACCGTCGTCTCGTTCTGCGGAACGATGACGGTCCGCGCGCCTTCCTGGCCCTCGGCCAGCACCCTGCCATTGCCGAGGCAGCAGCCGTAACCGACATTGATGCGCACCGGCAGGTCCGCTGCCGGCGCCCGGTCGGCGGTCAGGGTGAACCGGGCCGGCTCGCCCTCGCGAATCATCGCCGCGTCTGCCGTGATGATGATGCTGGGTATGGCGGCCACACGGGTCTCCAGGCGCGGCAGCGCGACGTCGGCCTTCCGGTACTGCGGGTCTGTGCTGGTGACGGTGGTCGTGATGACCACCATGCCGTCTTCCTTGCCGTGGACGGTAACGGCCTGCGGCATGCTCCAGTTCGTCGGCGTGAACGTCAGATCGACGCTTGGTCCCCGGGGACTGGCGCTCAGATCGGCGATGGACGGCTGCTCGCTGGTCAGTCTCACCGTGACGTCGGCCACGGGCTCGGAGGCCAGACTCACCCGGATGACCGTTTCCTCTTCCTTCCCGACAATGAGCGCTCCGCCCCCGAGCGCGTTGCCCGTGACGGTCACGCCCGCCTGATCGTCATTGCCGATCGTGCCGGTCCCGTCGAGGCTGGCGTTGCCGCCGGCGAGCGTTGCGTTGGACGGCGAGGACAGCCGCACCCTGACCGTCTCGCTTTCCTCGTCGATATCGTCGCCGGTGACGGCGATGTCGATATGCCTGGTGGTGTCGCCCGCAGCGAAGGTGAGCGTGCCGCCGGTGAGCGCCGTGTAGTCGGTACCCGGGGTCGCGGTGCCGCCGGCGGCCTCCGCCCAGGCAACGGTCACCTCCTTGCCGCTTGCAGGCGTCAGGGTCACGGTGAAACGGAGCGTCGCGCCGGACCCGGACGCGCCCTCTGCGACGCTCGGAGCGTCGATGGACAGCACCGGCGCGTTGTCGTTGTCGGTGAGACCGATGCTGGCGCCCGTGATTCCAAGACCGCCGGATGTTCCCTTGACGCTGATCGTCTCGTCATCTTCGTCAAGGCTGTCGTCGGTGGGATCGAGGCTGAAGCTGCCCTGCGCACTCATGGCGCCTGCGGTAATGGTGATGTCGAAGCCGGCCACATCCGCGTAGTCCACGCCCTCGCTGGCGCTGTCGCCCGAGGCGCCGACCTCGACCGCAACGGTGGTGTCGGTGGTGTAGGCGCCGCCGTTGTTTACCGTGGCGGTGACAGTCACCATCTTCGTCGCCGCGTCCTCGGCGATGGTGGGTGTGTCTGTGGTGAGCGTGATGCCGGAAGGTGCCGCATCGTCGTCGGTGATGGTGAAGCCTGGCGCGCCGGACCTGGATGCGCCGCCGTCGAGATTGGCGGCGGTGAGCGTGCCGAGGCCCAGTTCGACGGATTCGGATGCGCCTTCGTCGATGGCGTCGTCACTGGCCGTGAGCGTCAGGGTCGCGCGTCTCGCCGCGCCCTCCACGCCGAAGAAGGCGACGGTGGGCGGGTTCTTCGCAAGGTCGGTGCTGGCGAGGTTCGAGAAGGTCACGCCGGTCGGCGCCGTTTCCGGCCCGGCGAGCGTGTAATCCGTGCCGAACGTCGCATCGCCGCCAAAGGTGAGCGGCGCCGACAATGTCTCGCTTCCTGTCAGCGCCCGGCCGAGCGTGACGGTGATGGTCTTGACGCCGCCGTCCTCGGCGATGGCGGTACCGGTCGCGGAAAGCGTCACCGGGGTCGGGTCGTTGTCGGTGACGGTCACGGCATGGCTTGCATCCCCGCCGAGCCCGGCATGGGACTTGGCCGCAAGATCGACGCTGAAGGCCTCGCTCGACTCGTCATTGCTGTCGTCGATGACAGTGACCGTGACGGTCTTGCTTGCCTCGTTGGCCGCGAAGGTGAGGTCCGTCGCGGCGATGGCGGTGAAGTCGCTGCCGCCTGCGGCGGTGCCGTCGGTTGTCTTGTAAGTGACCGTCGCCGGCACCAGGGTCGCGCCGGTCTTCCCGACGGTCAGGCTCAGCGTGCCGACATTCTCGGCCACGGTGCTCGACGTCGCGGAGAATTCGAAGCTCGGCGTGTCCGCCGCGTCGGTGATGGTGCCGGTGGCCGAGTTCGCTTCCGAATCGATGTTGAAGTGGTTCGTGTTGTCGAGGGTCAGGGTGAAGTGGTGGTCGCCCTCGTAAGTGCCGTCGTCGGTCGTGTCGATGGAGATGGCGCCGGTGCGGTCGCCTTGTGCGATGGTGATGCTCGCATTCTTCGCCGCCGCCACGTAGTCGGCGCTTGTCGCCACCTGGTAACTCTCGTCGTTCCCGTTGCCGCGCCCGTCGGTGGTCGAGTAATCGATCGTCACGCCGCCCGCGGGCGCCGCCTCCGGCAGCGTCACGTTGAAGACGACCGCGCTGCCCTCCGCCGCGCTGGCAGCGGCAACGGCGATCGTCGCATCGTCGTCGATGATGGCGATGGCGGCCGAGCCTGTCGTGTCGATGCCGCCGGAAAGCCCCGTGTGACTCGGCGCCCGGTTGTTCGTGCCGAACGCAATGGTCACCGTGCGGCGATCCGTGTCGCTGGTGTCGACGGCGGTCAGGGTCAGTGTCGCGACCTGCGCGCCCGCGCCCGCGAGGATCACCGCCGGGTTGCCGGCGCTGTGCGGGTTGCCTGTGTCGATCGTGACGCCGGCGCCGCCATTGCCCTTGAGGCCAATCGTATAGTGCGTCGCCGCTGTCGCGCCGGAGACCTCAAGCGGCACGGTCACGCTTTCGCCGGCCACGAGCTCGCGGCCGAGCGTGATGGTGATGTCCTCGGCGCCGCCGTCCTCGGCGATGCCGCCGCTGCCGGCCCGCGCCAGCGTCACGGTGGTGGGATCGTCGTCGTTCACCGCGACGCTCGCGGCGTTGTTGCTGGCGTGGACGGTGTAGTCGTCGCCGTCCTCCAGCGTCACCTCCACCTGGCCGTCGGCTTCGTCCGTCGTGTCGGGCCGGGTGGCGACGGTGTAGGTCTGGCTCGCGCCGCCGGCGGAGAAGGTGAAGCTCTGGTCGCCGGTGGTGTTGGTGACGGCGAAGCCGGCGCTGGTCGTCACGTCCACGTTGACCGCCAGGTCCTCGGCGGGCACCGGGCTTGCGTTCACGGTGAACGCCGCCGCCGTGCCCTCGTCCACCGCCGAACCCGCCGTGATGCTCAGTTCCGGCACGTCGTCGTCGGTCAGCTTGATGCTGGCGCCGGTGATGGTGAGCGTGCCCGACGCGCCTTTCACGCTGATGCTTTCTTCCACCTCATCAAGAGCGTCATCGGTGGGATCGAGGCTGAACGTCTTCTCGCCGCTCATCTTGCCGGCGGCGATGATGATGTCGAAGGCGGCGACCGCGGCGTAGTCGTCGCCGGAGGTCGCGCTGTCGTCCTTGTCCCCAACCGTGACCCCGACGGTCTTGTCGGTCGCATAGGTGGTGGTGCCATTCACCGTGGCGGTCACCTTCACCGTCTTCGTGGCCGCGTTCTCGGCGATGGTGGGCGTGTCGGTGGTGAGCGTGATGCCGGTGGGCGGCGCGTCGTCGTCGCTGACCGTGACGCTGACGCCGTCCGCCGTCACGCCGCCATAGTCGGATGTCCCGGCGGTCAGGCTGTGGGTGATCGACGCGCTGCGCCCGCCTCCCGCATTGTCGATGCTGTCGTCCAGAGCCGTCACGGTTACCACCTGGGCCGTGCTCCAGATGCCGTTCCCGCTCGGCGTGAAGGTCAGGCTTGTGGGGCTCACCGTGAACGGGGCGCCCTCCGGCACGGTGACATTCACGATGACGTTGGCCGTCGGCTCGCTCGTGAGAACCACCGTGTAGGTCGCCTGGTCCTCGCGTGTGGTGTTGGTGGCGGGGTTGTCGGCCTCAAGCACCGTCAGCCCGCCCGACGCCGCCGAAACCGTCACTCCCTTCTCGTCGTCATCCTTGATGGTGATGGCGGCGCCGGTGACGGCGGGTGCACCGTCGCCGCTGACCGCGCCCGTCACGTCAACGGTCTCGTCTTTCTCATCAATGGCGTCGGCGACCGGCGTCAGCGTGAACGTGCCCCGGGCGCTTGCCGTCCCGGCCGGGATCGTGATGTTGAAACCGGGCACCGGGGCAAAGTCGTCGGTGACGGTCGCCGTGTTGCCGCTGACACTCACCGCAACCGTCTGCGCGCCGCTGTAGGTCGTGCCCCCCGTCACGGTCGCCGTCACCGCAACCGTCGTGGCGCCCGCAGCCTCCCCGACCTCCGTCTGGTTGCCGTCCTCGTTGCTGTCCGTGTCGACCGAAAGCGCAATGCCGCCCGGGGCGCCGTCATCGTCGGTTACCGTCACGTCGACCCCGGGCACGCTGACGCCCTGATAGTCGGAACTGCCCGCCGTCAGGGTGTGGGAGATTTCCGCGGTGCGCTCGCCTCCCACATTGTCGATGCTGTCGTTGACCGCCGTCACCGTCACCGTCTGTTCCGTGCTCCAGATGCCGTTCCCGCTCGGCGTGAAGGTCAGGCTTGTGGGGTTCACCGTGAACGGAGCCCCCGCCGGCACCGAAACATCGATCACCACATCATCCGTCGGCTCGCTCGTGAGAACCACCGTGTAGGTTCCCACATTCTCCGTCATCCCCGAGGTGCCGGCGTCATCCGTCTCCCGGATCGTCAGCCCGGCCGACGCCGCCGAAACCGTCACTCCCTTCTCGTCGTCATCCTTGATGGTGATGGTGGCGCCGGTGACAGAGGGCGCGCCGTCGCCGCTGACCGCGCCCGTCACGTCGACGGTCTCGTCATTCTCGTCGATGGCATCGGCGACCGGCGTCAGCGTGAACGTTCCCCGGGCGCTTGCCGTTCCGGCGGGGATCGTGATGCTGAAACCGGTCACCGGGGCAAAGTCGTCGGTGACGGTCGCCGTGCCACCGCTGACGTTCACCACAACCGTCTGCGCGCCGCTGTAGGTCGTGCTCCCCGTCACGGTCGCCGTCACCGTCACTGTGGTGGCGCCCGCCGCCTCGCCGACCTCCGTCTGGCTGTCGGCCGTGACGCTGTCCGTGTCGACCGAAAGCGCAATGCCGCCCGGGGCGTCGTCATCGTCGGTGAGCGTGATCTCGGCATCCGCCACCGTCACGCCGGCAAGCGTCCCGTCGAGGCTGATGGTCTCGTTCGCCTCGTCGACGGCATCGTCGGTCGGCGTCAGGGTGAAGTCCTTGTAGCCGCTCGACGCCCCCGCCTTGAGGGTGATCGTCTGCGTTGCCACCATCGCGTAGTCCGTGCCCTCGGCGGCGCCGTCGCTGGACTTGCCCACCTCGACGGTCACCGTCTTGTCGGTGGCGAAGGTCGTCGAGCCGTCGAGCGTCGCCGTCACCCGCACCGTCTTGGCGCCGCCGCCCTCGGAAATGCTGGTCTGCGTGCTGGGGGTTCCCGTGTCCGCATCCACGGTGAGCGTCAGGGCCGTCGGCGCCGCGTCGTCGTCGGTCACGGTCACGGTGACACCGGACGCTGTTTCATCCTCGTAGTCCGTGCCGTCCGCATCCACCTCGTGCGAGATCACCGCGCTGCGCTCGCCGCCCGTATTGTCGATGCTGTCATCGACAGCCGTCACGGTCACCACCTGCGCCGTGCTCCAGATGCCGTTCCCGCTCGGCGTGAAGGTCAGGCTTGCGGGACTCACCGTGAACGGCGCGCCGTCCGGCACGGCTACATTCACGGTGACGCTGGCCGTCGGTTCGCTGGTGAGCGCCACCGTGTAGGTCGCCTGGTCCTCGCGTGTGGTGTTGGTGGCGGGGTTGTCGGCCTCAAGCACCGTCAGCCCGGCCGGCGGCGCCGAAACCGTCACCCCGCGCGTGTCATCGTCGGTGATACCGATGGAGGCGCCGGTTATGGCCACGCCCGTCAGCGTTCCCTCCACGCCGATGCTCTCGCTCGCCCCTTCGTCGATATCGTCGTCGGTCGGCGTCAGGGTGAAATCCACATGCCCGCTCGACGAACCCGCCGCGATCGTGATCTCCTTGGTCGCAACCTCCGCATAATCCGCGCCCTCGGTCGCGCTGTCATCCGCCTTGCCCACCTCGACCGACACCGTCTTGTCCTCGGTGAAGGTCGAACTGCCGGAGAGCGTCGCTGTCACGCGAACCGTTTTGGCGCCTCCGCCCTCGGCCAGCGAGGTCTGTGTGTTCTGGGTCCCCGTGTCCGCATCCACCGTCAGCGTCAGCGCCGTCGGCATTCCGTCATCGTCGGTGATGGCGACGTCGAACGTCCCCGTTCCGGTGACGCCCTCGCCGCCCGTGCCGCTCGCGCGGTCGAGGCTGGCCGTCACCGCGCCGAGCGCAAGCGTGACGGTTTCGGAGGCGCCCTCGTCGAGATTGTCGTCATCGGCGACGAGTTCGAGCGTGGCCGCGCCGACCGACGAGGTGGACACGTCGGCACCGGTCCCGGCGAACCGCACCGCCGGCGCGGCCGCGCTGTGCGGGTCGGCGGTCAGCAGCGTCACGCCGCCGTTGAGGGTCTCGCCCGCCTTGAGCCGCACCGTGTAATCGCCAGCGGTAATGCCGCTGCCCGAAAGCGCGAGCGGCGCGGTCACGGTCTCGCCGGCAATCAGGCTCCGGCCGAGAGTGACGGTGAACTCCGCCGTGCCGCCCTTCTCGGCAATGGCTCCGGTTTCGTCGGCCTTGCGCGCGAGCGTCACTTCGGTCGCGTCGCCGTCAATGATAACGACCCCGACCGATGTGACCGTGCCGGCTTGCACCTCCTCCGGCAAGGCCCCGAAGGCGAGCGCAAGCTCCTCGTTCGGCTCGTCTGCGGCATCGTCGGTAATCGAAAGCACGGCGCTGCCGCTGGACGCTCCCGCCACTATGGCGACAGAGCCGGCGAAGCTGTAATCGGCCGCATCGGCGCCGGTGACCGCAACCGGTATCGAGACATCGGTCGCCAGCCTGCCGCCGGTCAGTGTCACCGTCACATCGGTCGAGGCCCCTTCCCTGACCCCGCTGTCGTCGATCGAAAGATCGACCGCCGGGCGCGCGTCGGCGGTGACCGTGACCGACACCGAAGGAATGGACAGGCCGGTCGGATAGCTGGTCGGGTCGGCGGTGGCGCTGACCGCATGGTTGATCGTGGCACCGCCCGCGCCCTTGCCGGTCACCGTCACCGTCTGCGGCGTCAGCCAGTCGGTGCTGGTGAAGACCAGTGTGGACTGGTTGCCTGCCATGCCGGCGTTCGTGTCCACCTCGGCCCGCGCTGCCACGCTCGATGTCGCCGTGATCGTCACATTGCCGGAGGGCTCGCTCTTCAACACGACCTTGTAGGTCGCGGTTTCATCGCTGTCCCGCACCGACAGCATCGTTTCGGACACCGATACCCCGTTGCCGGCGTCGGTGACGGTTACCGCCACCGGGTCGATGGCGATGCCGTGATACGGCGCCGTATTGCGCGCAGCGATTGCCGTATGCGCGATGTTGAAGGACGGCACGTTCACGGCGTCGGCATCGTTCAGCGCCTTGACCGTCACCGTCTGCTCCACGGCCCAGTTGCCATTGCCTACGCCCGTGCCCGATCCGTCGCCGCCCTCGGTGAATGTCAGCGTCGCCATGTTGGCGAAAGACGCGCCGCCCGCCTTCACCTGCACATGGGAGCGGTTGGCGGCGGGAACCGTCGCCGTCACCGTCACGTCCGCGCCCGGGTCGGTGTCCAGGACCACCATCCAGGTCTTCTCGACCGCATCGGCCGCGCCCAGTTCGGTCAGCGCAAAGGAGGTCGGGGAGATCGTGACGCCATCGGTCGGTTGATCCTCGATGCTGAACTCCGCCAGGTCGTCCGTGCCGACCGCGCCGCCTCCAAGACCGGTATGGGTCAGCGCTCCGAGGCCGATCGCGACGGTCTCGGGCGTGCTCTCCGCCATCCCGTCCGCCGCCGCCGTCAGGACGATCGTCGCCATCGCCGCCGTGCTTCCCGTCTCCGGGCCCTCGAACGCCACCGTGGCGCTGCCATCGTTCAGGTTGTTGTAGGCCACCCCGGCCGCCGGGGAACCGTTCATCGTGTAGTCCGAGCCGCGCGTCGCCGTGCCGCCGAAGGTCAGCGGCACGGTCAGCGTCTCTCCCTTCACGAGACCCCGCCCGAGCGTCAGCGTCAGAGTCTTCGTCCCGCCCTCGGTGACAGTGCCGGCCGCGCGGGCCAGCGTCACCAAAGTCGGGTCGTCGTCCGCAACCGTCACCCGCGCACCATGTCCCGGCGCGCGCGCCACCCGATAGCCCGAGCCGGTCGATATCACCGCCGTCACAGCGCCGTCCGGCTCGTCATCGCTGTCATCCGTTACCGTTACGGCATAGGGCGCGCTGCCGCTCGTCGGGACAGTGACCGTTGCCGCCCCGCTCGCGCCCGCTGCAGCGCCTTCGGACGCAAGCGCCACGTTCACCGTCAATGCCGTTGCCGGCGGCGGGTTCGCCGACACCATGAAATTCAGCACGCCGGCGCCTCCCTCGACGACACCGGCCGAAGACGGCGCCGCGATACTCACCGTCGGGCCGCCGTCATTGTCGTTCACCTTCGCCGTCGCGCTGCCCGCGCTCGAAGACACCGTATAGCCCGTTCCCGCCTCCACCGTCGCCGTGATCGAACCGTCCGCCTCGTCGACCATATCGTTCTGCGTCGCCACGGTGAGCTCCGCCGACAACGCGCCCGCCGGAACGGTCACACTGCGCTGAACAGCCTGGCCCGAAGCTGCAAAGTCGCCGTCCTGCGTTACCGATACCGTCACATCAAGGGCCGTCGCCCGCACATGGCCGAGACTTACCGTGAAGGTCACGGTCTCCCCTTCCGCCAGGACGGCCGCGCTCTTGCGCGCGATCGAGACCTCCGGATCCCCGCTGTCGTCGTCCGCAATCGCCACCGTCGCAGGGCTGCCCGCCAGTTCGATCCCCCCGCCCAGGCCGGTGGAGCCTTGCGACGGCGCCGGCGCCCGCGCGTCCACGCCCCAGGCAAGCGAAACCGTCCGCGCCGTCATGTCGTTGTTGTCCGCTGCAACCAGCTCCAGCGTCGCCGTGCGCGCGCCCGCTCCCGCCAGCACGACCGCCGGGTCCTGCTGGCTGTGCGGACTGACCGTCAGAAGGCTCACGCCCGTATTCAGGGTCGCGCCGCTCTTCAGGCCCAGCGTGTAATGCGTCGCGACTGCGGCGCCCGTGACCGTCAGCGGCACCGTCACGCTCTCTCCGGCAACCAGCTCCCGACCCAGCGCCACCGTCACGTCCGTCCTGTTGCCCGAACCGCTCTCCGTTATCGCAGGCCGGGCCGCCGAAAGCGTCACCGTGGTCGGGTCGTTGTCCGATATCGTCACGGTCACATGGTCCGTCGAACCCTTTGTCACGCCGTCCGGCAAGGATGAGCCGAGTTCGACGACTGCCGTCTCGACCGGCTCGTCGTCGGCATCCTCCGTCACCGCAAAACTGGTCGTGCCGGTCGTTGCGCCGTCGGCGATCGATATCGCGCCGCCGAGCGTGTAGTCACCCGGCTGCGCCGTCGTCCCGGTCGCCCGCACCTCAACGGGAATCGAAAGAGCGCCGCCCGTGGCGTTCGCTCTCGCCAGCGTCGCCGTGATCGTCAGCGCCGAACCGCCCTCGGCGATGGCGCCGCCCGAACCGACCGACAGGTTGACCGCATTGCCCGCCTCGTCATCGTCCTCCACCTCCACCGTCGCCGACGAGGCAGTGGCCACCGTATAGGCGGCGGGGTCGCCCGTATCCGCCGACACCGTCACCGTGATCTCCCCGTCCGGTTCGTCGACGCCGTCGGCCTCCGTGTCCACCGTGAACACGGCAGACTTCTTGTCTTTCTGAATGGTCACGGATTTGGCGCCCTCGTTCCCCGACGCCACGAAATCGCTGCCCTCGGCGTCGGCAACCGACAGATGCACCGTCAGGTCCGCCTCGACCGCGCGGTCCGCCGATACCGTGAACCCCGCCCTGCTCCCCTCCGTAACCGGAAGCCAGGGGGAGATCTCGATTTCCGGGAGCGCCGTGAAATCGTTGTCCAGGATGACATAGTCCACGGAACCACGATCACTTTTGATCGTGTATGGATTGGGCGCGACAAGATTAAGCGTTCCGAGTTCCGATCCCTCGACGTCACTGTCGTCCGTAGCCGAGAGTACCGTACTGCCTTCGGTGTTGCCGGCTTGAATGGTCACACTGGCAGGGTTGATCGTGTAGTCCGACCCGGAAACATCGTTCGATCCGCCACTGGACGTGCTTATGAAGGTGAAGGCGACATCCGCATCGTGCGCCGTCGAGAGGGTGATGATCAGGGTCGCCATTTCACCCTCCGTCAGCCAGGCCCGATCCTTCCCTGATCCCCTGAGCGGATCGCTCAAGCGGATGGAAAGAGCCGCTGTCTTGCTGGCGGCGGTGCCCGCTTCCTGAATGTCAAACTCTTCCAGACGGTCGACATCCCTGGCGCCGCCGCCAAGACCCGCACCGGAATGCCTGTCCAGGGGGCCGAGGCCCAGATCGAGTGGATCGGCGCTGTTGTCGGAATCGGTGAGAGCGGTGAGGGTCAGTGTGACGGAACGATCGGACGGGCCCTCGAACGTAATCTTCAGGGGCTGGCTATTGCTGAACTTGTCTATACTGGCAGGACAGGCAATGCCGGTCGGCGCCGGAGATTCGCAAGCCAGGGTGAAGTCCTTGTTGCTGCCGAACTTGGCGCCGCCGCTGTTTTGCTTGGTCAGGCTTGCTGTCAGCATTTCCCCGTCCACAAGCGCCCGGCCGAGGGAAATGGTGATGTCCTTCGTATCGCCTTCATTGATATCGGCAAAGCTCCCCGACAGGGTGACGGTGGTCGGATCGTTGTCGAGAATACGGATGTCGGTCTTCGAGGAAGCCGCCGTTCCCCTTTCCACCGCAGACGGCAAGGCGCCGAGCGTCAGGGTCAGGGTCTCGGGAGGCTCGTCGACCGCATCGTCAGCCAGGGCGAGTTGAACCGTGCCCTCGACCTCCCCGGCCGGGATGGTGATACTGTTCGCCAGCAGCGTGTAATCGGATTCATCGGCATCGACATCGGACGCCGTCAGTGGAACCGTCACATCCTGCCCGATCGTCCCGGAAAGGGTCGCCGTCACGATGACGGTTTGACCTTCGTTTGCCGCTTCCCTGTCCACCGACAGCGCCACCGTCGGTTTCGCGGAGGTCTCGAGGATCCGGAACTCCGGCAACCTGTCGATGCCGATGGCGCCTCCGTCCAGGCCGGTGCCGGAGTTATCGTCCAGGGTCCCGAGCCCGATCTGCACGGTCTCGCCCGTGCCCTCGTCCGCATTGTCCGCAGCCGCCGTCAGTGTCAGCGTGACGGCCTTCGCCGAAGGTCCTGTGAAGGTGACCGTGGCGCTGCCGCTGTCGAGCCCGGAACAGGTCACATTGGTCGCGGCGTCGCAGGCCAGGGTGTAATCGCCGCCCCGGCTCGCCGCCCCACCGAAGGTCAACGGCACCGGCAGCACCTCGCCGGCCACCAGCGCCCGCCCCAATGCGAGTGTGAGAGGCTTGGTTCTGCCTTCGATGACATCGCCCGTCCCCGACAGGATCACCCGGGTCGGGTCGTTGTCGATCACCGTCAGCGCGACCGTGCTGCCGGGCTGGGTGCCGTCGGGAAAATCCCGGCCGGCAAAACCCACCGTCATGGTCTCGACAGGTTCGTCCTCCTCATCGTCAACTAGCTCGAAATCATGCAGATTGGACCGTGCATCGTAGATAGCTTGTATCTGTGGCAAGGGATCTCCGACCCAGGAGACTGAACCAGTCGCCTTGAAATCGTCGACCGTGACTCCCCTGCCGCTGGCCGCCAGTGGCGGCAGGGTCAGGGTCAGCCCTTCCGTCAAGGCGCTGCCTTCCCGGGAGATGAAGATCTTTGCGGTCCCGCCTTCCGTGACAGTGGCCGAAGCTTCTTCGACCGAGAGGTTGATGGCGGCAAGCGCGCCTTCGGCCTTCACCATCACCGACACCGGCGGGAGGTTCATGAGGCCGTTGTAGTTGCTGTCTGACGACGCGATGGCATGCGAGACAGTGGCCATGCCCTCGCCGACACCGGTCACCGTCAACCTTTGGGGAATGTGCCAGTTGCCGGGCGTGAAGGTCACCGGACCGCTGACAGTGACCTTCGAACTGTCGCCGCTTGCCGGCGTGACCGTGACATTGCTGCCCGGAGGTGACATCAGGCGGATGTCATAGGCCACGTCGGAGCCGGCATTGACGTTCAGCGAGGTATCATAGACCACCAGGCCCGCCATGCGCGGCGACGCCATGGCAAACGGCTGCATGTCGGCGGCCGACAGGACGGAATCGAAGAAGGCGACCCTGTTCGGCATCACCTCGAAAACCCTCCTCTCGGTGCTCTGAAGGATCCTCGCCGGCCGGAATCTTGCGGCCAGATAAGCCAGGAACGATTCCGCCAGGTCCTCGCGACCGGGGTTTTGGGCCGCATATCCCGAGATGAAGTCCCCGTCGGCCCTCTGGGCCGCCAGCCATCCGGCTGAGGCCCTGTATCGGGGATCCAGGGCAACATGCGAAGCCTCATGGACCAGGAGTTCCTCGATCGGGGAAGAGCCGACAGCGGTGATTCGAAGATCGGCCGCGTAGGCGAGTATCAGCCCCTCGGAAGGGCGTGCCCTCCAGGCTCCGATGGAGGTGGCATGGACCTTGATTACTCTGAGACCGTCGCGCAGCACCTTCGGCAATCGGCCGATGGCCTCGCCGAACCTCTTGGCCTCGGCCATCGCCTGCTGCTGCGTGGCGAAACCGGCGCCAACATGTATCTCGAAACTGTTCGAGCCGGTGTCACAACTGGCGGTAAAGAGCCAGGCAGTCTGCGATTCCCTCGAACCACCGGGATACATGTCCTTCGCACCCTGGTTGGGCGTGGCCGCAGCAACCGTGCAGAGGGAGGGATCGGAAGACCTGATGAGGTTGTGGCTGAAGAGGCCGAGCGTCGAGATGGCAGTGTTGCCGGATCCAACCGCTGGCGCGAACCAGAGGGCCATGCATGTCATGAGCAGCGCCGCGGCCACGCGGATCGGTGCCAGCGGATCGAATCCGATCCGCGATCCGGAGAACCGGCGACCGGGTGCAGCGCCACGTTCCGGCCCGCGGCCCACCGCTAGTCCTCCCGGAGCGCGCGGGCCAGATAATCCGTAAACGGCTTGAGCATCCAGCTGAGCGGCGAGCGATCACCGGTTCGCAGATAGGCCTCCACCGGCATGCCCGGCGACAACTCGAGCGACGCAGCCCGGTCCGGCGCTTCGGCGGAGCCGCCCGTCGCGGTTCCTGTCCAGTCGAACCATCCGCCGTCCGGATCCGGCGAGACCGGCTCTCCAACGCCGATCTCGACCTCGTACCAGGAGAGACCGCCGCGTTCATCCGTGAGCGCGTCCGCCGAGACCCTCCGCACCTCGCCCGAATACTCCGGCGTCGTGCGCGCCTGAAAGGCCGAGAACCGCAGCACCGCTTGCTGGCCCGGCCATACCTGGTCCACATCCGTTGGCAGGAGGCGCGCCCGCACCGCAAGGCCGCCATCTTCCGGCACCACCTTGGCCACGGGCTCTCCGGGCTGCAGCACCTCTCCCACTGCCGAGACCGAAAGATCGTGCACGATGCCCGCCACCGGCGCCCGCACCTCCAGCCGGCCCAGGCGCTCCCGAAGCCCCCGCAGACGCTCGCGAACCGTGTTCTCCCGCGCCTGGACACGCCGCGCCTCGGTCTCCGCCTCCTCCATGTGCTGGGCCTGGATCTGCAGGATCTGCGCCCTGATCTCGGCGATCCGTCCCCGCGCCGAGGCAATCTCGGCTTCCACCTTGCCCGCCTCGCCATCGAGGTTCGCAAGGCCGCGCCTCAGCGAGAGAAGGTCCGAGAGATGTCCAAGCCCCTTGTCGAACAGCTCCTGCTTCGCGCCGAGTTCCTCCACCGTCAGCACGTTCTGGCGCGCCAGCGCGCGGGATTGTGACTCCAGCCCCGCAATCTGCCTACGGATCTGGCCGATCCGCTCGCGCAGTTGCGTCACCAGTCCGGCCCGCGAGGCCAGGCGCGCTTCGAACAGGCGGCGATGGCCATCCAGGACAGCCTGCACCGAAGCGTCGCCGGCCTCGCGCAGCAACGGATCCCAGTCGATCGCCTCCAGATCGTGAACTTCCGCTTCGAGCCGGTTGCGGCGGGCGACAAGATCATGGAGTTCGGCCTCCAGCGCCGCCGCCTCCGCTTCCATGAGCCCCCCGTCGATCCGCGCCAGAACCGCGCCGGCCGCCACGCGGTCCCCGTCGCGCACGAGGATCGCGGCAACCGTCCCGCCGTCCACATGCTCGACAGCCTGTTCGCCGGCCTCCGCCTCCACTCTCCCCTCAACGATGATCGCGCCTGCTATGGAGGCAAGAAGGCCCCAGCCGAAGAGCCCGCCGCAGAGAAGCACGACCGACACCATGCCAAGACGAAGGCCCCGGCGCGGCGAATAGGTCGGGCTCTCCGGCATGGTCGGCAGAACCGACCCGACCGGCAGGCCTGCCGCCGCAACCGCGACAGGGAGAGGGTCACGCCCTGCGGAGGAAGCGGTCATGGGAGCCCCGCCATCCGTCATCGCGTCGGCTTCGTGTCATCCGGGGCCGGCGGCGCGGGCGCTTCATCGCCACCGGAGCCGCGGGCTTCGCCTTCGGGCGGGGACACACGCCGCACGATCCCGGGAAGCGCCTCCCGGCGAGGCGGCGCAAGGCGCCCTCCATTCATCAGCAGCACAAGGTCGCATTCCGCAAACGCGCTCTGCCGGTGACCCACCACCACAGCCGCGCCTCCCCGGGCCTTCAGCTCCCGCAGCGCCCGGTTCAGCGCCTCCACGCCCTCCTGGTCCAGATGCGCATCCGGCTCATCCAGGATCACCACCGCCGGATCGTCGAAGAACGCCCGAGCCAGCGCGATCCGCTGACGCTGCCCTCCCGAAAGCGTTGCGCCCCCGGGAGTCATCCGGTAGCCGTATCCTCCCGGCAGGCCCAGGATCATCCGGTGCGCGCCCGCCTGCTGCGCCGCCTGCACCACCGCTTCCGCATCCGGGTTCGGACGAAACCGCGCAATGTTCTCCGCCACCGTCCCCTGGAACAGCACGATCTCCTGCGGAAGCCAGCCGATATGGAATGCGCGCGCGGAATCGCCGTACTGGTCCAGCTTGGCCCCGTCCAACTCCACCGAACCGCTGGCCGGTTCCCATACTCCCGCCAGCACCCGCGCCAGGGTCGACTTGCCCGATCCCGACGGCCCGGCCACGCCCATCGCGCTGCCGGGCTCCAGGCGGAACGAGACGTTGAACACCGTGGGCTTCTTCGCCCCCGGAGGAACCACCATCAGGTCCCTCGCCTCCAGAACCCCCTCGGCGGCCGGAAGCGCCAGCGGCTCGGGCTCCGCAGGATGCCCGGAAAGCAGCTTCGAGAGCGACCGCCTGGCCTGCAGCGCCCGCTGGAACAGCGGCCACTGTCCTGCCGCCTGGTCGATCGGCGCCAGCGCCCGGCCCAGCAGGATCGAGGCGGCGATCATCACACCGGGGGTCACCTCCCCGCGGATCGCCAGCCATGCCCCGAGACCCAGCATCATCGATTGCAGGAAGAGCCGCAGCGTCCGGGTCGTCACCGAGAACGCGCCGCCGAGATCGGAGGCCGCGATCGTGGCGTCGAGCGCCCGGCGCCACGCCGCCAGGGCGCGCCCGATGGCGGCATCCCGCATGCCGAGGCCCCGCACCGTCTCGGCCCCGCGCCGGAACTCGTTGGCAATATGCGCCGCCTCTTCCCCGGCCGTCACGGCTTCGTCGGAGAGTGTTTTCGTGCGCGACTGGTTGACCAGGGTCAGCGCCAGCAGCAGCACTCCCGACACCACCGCCAGAATCCCGAGAAGCGGATGGAAGACGAACATGACGCCCAGAAAGACAGGCATCCAGGGCACATCGAAAAACACGAAGGGCGCCGGGCCCGAGGCGAAACCCTGCAGCGCCTCAAGGTCCCTGAGGCCGGTTGCCGGCGACGACCGATCGCCGGGATCTCGTTCCGCACGGGACAGGATCGCGCCCATCACCCGGGCGTCGAGCCGATTCTGCAATCGCGACCCGACCCGAGCAAGGACACGCCCGCGGGCATGATCCAGAAGCCCCAGCATCAGAAACAGGAATGCCGTAATCCCTGCCAGCGCCACCAGCGTCGCCTCGGAGCGCGATGTCAGGACCCGGTCGTATAGCTGCAACATGAACAGCGGACCGGTCAGCATCAGCAGGTTGACGAAAGCGCTGAACAGGCCGATCGCCACAAGAAAGCGCCGGCTCTCCGAGAGCGCGGCGCGGATCTCCTCCCGGTGGTCGCTGCGGTCGATCATCGGATACGCCGCGTCGGCCGCGCTGACAGCTTCTCCGCCATGCCGCAACCGGTCTCCCCCGGTCGAACTCTCATGCCCGCGCGCTCATCGCTCCCGCTCCACGCACCGGATTCTTCGAATGCTGTAACCGGGCGGGCTGGCGGAGTCATCGATACCAGAACGGAAACGCTCCCCGGGAAAGTCGACTCTCCCGTTCCGTGTTGCGCCGTTCCGGTGCCTGTGATGGGCAATTCGGAAAACTCGTTGGACAAATGCGGTAGCTTTTCTTGAGCGGCGGCTCTGTCAGGACAAGCCCGCCCGGCGGCAAAAGCCACCAGGCGGGCCCTGTTCAAGACCTGAATTTCCTCAGCTAAAGATAAAGTCGAGCGAGCCCAGTTCGGATTCGCTCACACCCAGCAGCGTAATGGTGCTCGATTCCCCCTCCCCGTTTGAAATGGTGACTACCGCATTGCCCTCGTCATTGTCGTCGACGTCGAGGTCATTGTAGTTCGATATTCCAAGACCATCGATTCGGATGAAATCCTCACTTTGCTCGAAGTCGGTGATCGTGTCGTGACCGAAAGAGCGGCTGTCGTAAAAGAAGACGTCATGATCTGCGCCACCTGTCAGTGTGTCGTCACCTGCACCTCCGTAAATGTGGTCGGTCCCGACGCCTCCCTCTATTGTGTCATTGCCGCCAAGCCCATACAGGATGTCACTTCCGCCGTGGCCGCAGATGTAGTCATTCTCCTCCGTGCCGCGTATCGTATTGTTCTGTGAGTCGCCGATGCACAGCTCGTTGATTTCGATTTCGTCGAAAATCACGTCGACAGGTCGATTCCCGACGCCTTCCAGAACGATCTCGCTGCCGGTATCCTTCATCGTGATAACCAGATCGCCGGCCTGGACGACGAGATTGAGGTCGCCGAGAGTCAGCCCGGTCCCCCTGAAATCGAGCGCGTCTTCGCTGACATCGAAGTCCTTGATTATGTCTCCAGCGAACTTCTTGGAGTCGTAGACGAATGTATCGGCGCCAGCGCCGCCATACAGGGTATCATAGCCCATGGCGCCGTTGATCCGGTCGTCGCCGGCGCCGCCGTAAATGATTTCATCGGCAGCCGTGCCCGTCAGTGTGTCATCCCCTCCGGTGCCGTGGAGTTCTACCCCGAGGAAGAGATCCGCCGTGATCTTCGATGCCTCCACCCCCTCGAAGGTGATCGTGTTGCCCTCACTGACCGTCAGAACAGCATCGCCATCGTCATTCCCGGCGATTGTCATGTCACTGAACTGCAAGCCGGAGCCTGTGAAATCCAGATCATCCCGGAAGACGTTGAAATCCGTGATCCTGTCGTTCCCGAACGTCTTGCTCGAAAACCTGAAATCGTCGGCCCCCTCGCCACCGGTAAGTGTGTCGTCACCAGCGCCGCCATCAAGCCTGTCGTGGTCAGCACCGCCATCGAGCCAATCGTTGCCCAGTCCGCCCTTCAGTACATCGTGGCCAGCGCCGCCATAAATGTGATCATTGCCTGCGTTGCCCGCAATGTTGTCACTGCCGGAGGTTCCGTAAATTTCCCGCTCGTTGCCGAACCGGAAATCGTCCCTGTCGAGTTCGCTCGCGGATACGCCTTCCAGCGTGATTGTTTCGCCAGACCGGTTCACCCGGACCACGGCATTGCCTTTGGAATCATCGGCGATCGTCAGATCTGTCCATGACAGCTTGGTGGCAGCTGTCTGGTAATTGTACCACGTAAAACCGGTAAAGACGACCTTGTCCGTCCCGGCCTCGAAATCGGTAATCCGATCGTTGCCGAATTTGTACTCGTCGTATTTGTAATACTTATCGCTGACCCCGAATACGAAGCGGTCACGACCGCTGCCACCGGTCAGCGTGTCGTCGCCCCATTCGCCATGGAGCGTGTCATTACCGTCGCCGCCATAGAGCTTGTCGTTTCCGTAACTGCCATACAGCGTATCGTTTCCGGCGCCGCCATAGAGCGTGTCGTTACCCCATCCGCCATAGAGCGTGTCATTGCCGCCGTCGCCATGAAGCGTGTCATCGAAGCGTCCAGATGGGTTCCAGCCCCAGCTATAACTGATCCCGCCATCGCCGGCGATAATGTCATCGCCCCCGCCTCCGTACACGGTGTCATTGCCGTCACCGGCCAGAATGGTTTCAGCCCTCGCTCCTCCTCGGAGTGTGTTATCGCCGACATCACCCCAGATGTAGATTGTCGATTTCCCCATGATTAACTCCTGGTTTTCAGGTTTCGAAGAAGAAGCCGCGACCCGTGTCCACAGCTGTCGCAGCCCATGGAACAGCTTGTCTGGTGGAGAGCCCCGGTGACGGCCTCGCGCCCGGAAGGCGGGCGGACCTCACCCCTCGCCGCGCTCGACCGCCGGACAGCCCGGTCATGTCGGAACGCGGCAATGCGGATCGGATGAAAGAGGTGGCCGGTCCCGACGACCGGAAAAGCCGGATGGCTCCGGCGGGCTATAGCACCCGCATGAAGAGGCGCGAGGCGCGAGGCGCGAGGCGCGAGGCGCGAGGCGCGAGGCGCGAGGCGCGAGGCGCGAGGCGCGAGGCGCGAGGCGCGAGGCGCGAGGCGCGAGGCGCGAGGCGCGATTCTACACCGCATTCCGTTCACGAGCGTCAAGCCCCCCCGGAGCCATGCCCCCTGCAAGCTCAAACGGAGTAAAGCAGCGGTTTCGGCCCTCATGCAAGCCCCTAATTACACCGCCCTCGAATTGTGCGGCGGCGGGTCGCGCATCTGTCGGCCTCCCCTCTTCGTCGACAACCTCTTTCTCACGGCTCCTGCGGCCGGGGATGAAAGCCAGGGGACTGAAGGCAAGGAGCAGGCCCCTCTTCCGGCAGCGGCACGGCGATGTTTGCAGGATTTCCGATGGGGATGCGGAAGCCATGACCGGGTGTTCTGAATGCAGGAGTTGTTGGAATACGCAGCATTTCGTCTTGTGTTGCGTCACGGGACACAATATAATCCGGGCGAGGCACTTGCAGAATTGAGGTTCTGAGGAATAGCGGCTGAGATTTTGGATGCGGTTTTAGGTTTGCGTTGCGTTTGGGGCGCTGCGGCTGGCCTGATTGGGTCGCGGGTCGTGTCTGCGGTCGGTTTTGAGGCGAGCG